>JAGPUU010000192.1 GCA_018067325.1 Amphritea sp. | reverse complement strand
CTGATTATATCTTTGGTAGTTCTGAACAATGGTCGGTGAAAGACCGCCGTGAAAGTTTCGGTACCTGGCTGGTGGAGCATATTGGGAAATATATGAATGCTCGTTATAAAGAGATGTTTCCCGCAGGAATCAATGTCAATCTGGCTAGGAGCCAACGGTCTGGAGTACTCGAGAATCGCTGTTATGAAAGGGGAATAAATAGAGAAACACTGGCCTGTGGAACAGGCGCTCTGGCGGTTGCTTATGTATACAGCAAACTCAGTCAGTTAACGTTGGATGAGATTGATATTTTGCCCCATCGCTGCCGCTGGCATGATGATAACGCGCGAATAAGGATCAATCGTTCTGATGATGGTTGGTCTTTGGCTAGTTCGCCGGTGATGTTATTTGATGGTGTATACCGCTTGTTACCTGAACATCATCGAGTGATAGAGAAATTATCGCCTAAGGATAATGCAGGGAGCGATATCAGCAGGTTAGTAACATGATTGAGCGGTCTGCGATTAAGTTATTCTTTAGTGGTTGCCTACAGCTTCTCTTCATCACTAGTCTAGCGGTATTACTTATATTTGCCGCTTATGAGCGTGCTGCTATAAATATCTCACTGATGGATGTTATCTATTGGGGCGGATATGCGATCGCTTTCTCGGCTCTTCTATTGATAATAATTCAGTTCAGCCAAAGACGAATAGCATCATTATCAGGGACAAACGTTAGCCGTTTGATGATGGGGCTTTGCGGTGTCTCTTTGTCTTTGCTCTGTTTACAGCACTTTTTACAGGGCTCTACGGCTTTACCTCTGTTTGATTTGGGCACAGCCTTGCTGATTACTTTTCTGTTTGCACTTGAACTAGCGGTATTTCAACAGAGCGGTAGTCGCCAGCCTAAGCAAAGAACCGTGCATTTTAAGCAGATGCGTCCGGCCATTTTTCTATTTCTTTTCGGCATTGATCTATCGATGGCATTTATTCCTTTGCACATGGAAACGTTACCGCAAAGCTTGAGCAATATCAGCCCTGATCTGCTGATCGGATTACCTATATCGGTCGAGTTTTTTTGTGTAGGTGTGGCGATCCTGTGCTGCGGTGTCTGGTTGGATAAAAGTGGTTGGAAGGCACCTTTTTATACTGGTCTGGTGATAACCGGACTGGGTTGTCTTTACTCATGGCTAGCGCCTGATGCTGTGCAATTTATCCTATCCAGAGGGGTGCTTGGATTTGGTTATGGTTTGACCTTGTTAGCGTCTCAGGGGTATGTGATCAAACATACCGATAGCAGCAATAAAGCAAGGGGTTTGGCTCATCTTTTTGCTGGGCTTTATTCCGGCAGCATCTGTGGCGCGGCAACGGGTGCTGTACTCGCTGAGCAGTATGGTTATGGTCCGGTATTCCTGCTGGGTGCTTTGATTGTCTTTAGCGTTATTCTTTATGGCTTACTGACGCTGTCTCAACCTGCAGGGGGTGAGGTGGTTAATAAAGCTGAACAGACAAAGAAAGTGGACTATGTAACGCAACCAAATTCAGATAAAGGCGCTAACTCTTCTCCATCTTTTATAAGCTTTTTATTCGATCGTCAGGTGTTAGCGGCAACGCTTTTCAGTAGTATGCCCGCGTCGATTGCAGTGGTTGGTTTTTTGAACTATTTCAGTCCGGTTTATTTGAATCGTGCAGGTCTGAATGATGCTTCTATCGGGCAAGTGCTGATGCTGTTTGGTGTGGTTTTAGCTTTGCTGGGCCCGGCCATTGGTCGGTTTGCTGATCAGAGTGAAACTAAACGGGGGCCAATCATTCTGGGCTGCGTTCTGGGAGGTGGAGCATTTCTTGTGTTTGGTGTTCTCGATGGTGTCGTTGCGGTTACGCTATCAGTTCTCTTATTAGGACTTTCGAACTGTTTGGTATTGTCTGCACAGAGTGCATTTGTACTAAAGCAGGAAGTTACGGGCCTATATGGTGAAGGAAAGTCTATGGGGATCTTCCGCTCTAGTAGCCGGATAGGCCAAATGCTCGGACCGGTTATTTTTGCGGCTATTATTGCAACCACAGATATCGAGAGTGGCGTGATGATGTTTGGCGTTATCTATCTGATAACGGCTATTCTTTTTGCTCTTCTTACCTGGGTCCCAAGGGTTTCCCCGGTAATTAAGCCGGTTGGTATTACTCATGAATAATGGTGTTATCACTGATAAGCAGAATCTGGCAGAGCAGCTCCTTAGTACTGTCTGTCGAGAGGCTCCGGTGGTTGATCGGGTATTATCATCGGCGGGGGATCTTTCCGTTGCAGAGTATCTTCAGCAGATTTGTAGGGTGAGTCAGATCAGTTATCAACCCTGCTCCGATATTGCAGAAGTGATTCATGAGTATGTTGAACCTTTGTTAGGCGAACAGCTCGCAAAGCGAACTGCTGCTGATTTTTTAAAGCATCCGGTAGTGCTGACGGCTAATCATCACGGGGTCGACTTTTTTGCTCAGTCAGTGCAGGGAAGTCTGCTATTTGGTCTGGCTAAACGGCGGATCGAAGGGATATCAACCATCCCTGTTTTTTCTTGTGCCAATATTCCACTGGATAATGTTACCTATCCCCGTGGAGCACTTTTGTATGGCACTGATTGTAACGACGGGATCTGGCCATTACGAATACCTTTTTACTCAAACAAATTAAGGCGACAGCCGGTTGCTCGGGTGAAAGGTCTTGATACTAATATGCTTCAGCTGGTGCTGAAGCGGGTTCAGGAAGTTGCTGCACAAGGCGTAGATTCCTCCTTAATCGAGTCTTTGTTGCAGCTGATAGAGGATGAATACCTGTCAGAAGAGGTTCAGGCCCAGCAGAGCTATTCTGCCCAATCTGTGATCTTAAATGAACGTATCTGGAGTCGCCTTTTTACAGCCTCTGCTAAGATGCCTCAATTGGTCACTATTGAACTCGAAGTATTAACGCAGAAATTGCTGCTTCGTGACCTTCGGGACTCGGGTAGTTTAGTTTCATTACTCTTTGATAAAGGGATGATCTCAAAGCTCTATCAGCGGCTGAATAGCGTCGCAGGGTGCTGGGATCAGGATCTATTGGAGCAACGTTGGGAGGGGAGGTCTGATTCTGAAATGAAACAGATGTCCGGGTCCGGCACTTTTTGTTTTTGGGGCGTCGATAAACGTTTTCGTCGTATTCCTCTGATGCTGGTTGAGGATTTGGGGCAGCGGATGCTCTGCGGTTGTGACGATAATGGTGTTGAGTATCGCTACAGTATCGAGGCAGAGCCTCTTGCTGAAGCGATAAACCAGGGGCAGTTAATGCCCTCAGTATTTAGTTGTTTTCTGGCAATATCGCTGGCTCGGGGAGTCACCTGTTTAGGCGGCTATTATCAGGCGGATTATCTGCCCCAGATGCAGCAATGCGTTGTGGATCTGTTAATGCAGGAGGGGCAAAGTCAGAAAGCTGCTCTGGTGGCCGAGAGCTTTACTGATGGTTATCTCTCTGGAATGCAGGCCATCATGATTGAACAGGAGAGCACCTTGTTGCCAGCCGGGCCGTTGGAAATGTTGGCGACTGGTGAGGTCTCTATTGAAGAGCTGGAATTCATCTCCGGTATCAATATTAGAGATGCGCATAGTGCATCACTGGCTGAAACAGTTGCTGATGTGCTGTCTGGCGATGAACAGGAGATAGACTGGCGACACACTCTTGCTTGTATTCAGAGTGAGCAGCTATCAGATAAAGTTGTCATCAGACGTTTAGGTTGATGTAGGTTCTATAAGTTGAATATCATCCTTTTTCAAACAAGTGTATAAATGGATGAGATGTATTCCTGTAGGGGGAAAGGAGAGGATATGCGGTGTATAAAAAGCCTGTGTTTAGTTATTTTGTGTTGCTTGATGATGCCAGTTGCGTTGGCTGAATCGTATACAGATAAAGATACTTTTCCTACAGAGCCAGTAATGAATGGTGATCAGCGATGGCGGATTGGGTACTTTGAAGGTGGAGAATATACCGATTATCAGAAAATTCTGATCGAAACGGTAAAAGGCCTAATGCAGAAAGGCTGGATTGAAAAAGTCGAGGTCCCGGATCAAGAAGGCGAGCAGACCGCGCTATTTTGGCAATGGTTGAAGAGTGTCGATAGTAAATATATTGAGTTTGTAGCAGATGCTCACTATAACGCGCAATGGCATGAGACCCAGCGGGATCAGATGGCAGAAGAGATCGTTTCTCGGCTGAATCATGAAAATGATATTGATCTAATGATTGCTATGGGGACTTGGGCAGGCAAAGCGCTTTCCAATGATCGTCATAGCACATCAACAATGGTGCTTTCTGCCAGCGACCCTTTGGCTGCTGGAATTATTAAGAGTGTTGATGATTCTGGTTTTGATCATATACATGCCACCCTGGATCCAAATCGCTATGAACGTCAGGTGCGGGTATTTCACGATATTGTCAATTTCAGAAATTTAGGGGTGGCCTATGAAAATTCTGATAATGGACGAAGCTATGCTGCGCTGGATGTTATTGAAAAACTAAGTAAGGAACGGGGATTTAATATTGCTCGTTGCTATACCCAGAGTGATATTAAGGATACTGCAAAAGCAGAAGCCAGTGTTGTTAATTGCTTTGAGAAACTGGCTCCGAAGGTTGATGCAATTTATGTCACCGTGCAGGGTGGTATTACCAGTAATAGCATTGGAAAACTGGTTAGTATTGCTAATAAGCATCGGGTACCGACGTTTTCCCAGTCAGGTTCAGAAGAGGTTAGTAAAGGTTTACTGTTGAGCTTGTCTCAGGCGGGATTTCGCTACGTGGGGGAGTTTCATGCGTCTACTTTTGCCAAAGTATTTAACGGGGCGTTACCTAATCAATTGACTCAACTTTTTGAAGAACCTCCCCGGATGGCGGTGAACCTAAAAACAGCAGAGATTGTCGGCTTTAATCCGCCATTACTGTTGCTGGGTGCAGCGGATGAGGTTTATCGAGAGATTCCTGAAGAATAAATATAAAACAAGGATATAAGTGACTCTATGTTACAACAGGGAAAGCAACAGCTGAGATTATGGCTGACAGGGATAGTGTTATTAATGTCCTGTTTTTATTCTCCCCTTCAGGCGACTGAAATAGATAGCAAGCCATGCCTTAATCAAGGGGAAAAATGGCGTCTGGCCTATTATCAAGGCGGTGAGTATCGTGATTATTATCAATACCTTCGAGTGACTACCGAGGGGCTAATGGAACAGGGTTGGATCAGCCCAAAAATGATTCCGAGCCAGTTCTCATCTGCTCGTGAGTTATGGGACTGGCTGATAGTT
>JAGPUU010000186.1 GCA_018067325.1 Amphritea sp. | reverse complement strand
CTTGTGAACTAATGTCATGGCGATGAGTACTAGAAAAACACCGGGTAGCAGCTGCCACTGGAAGTCGCCCGTGCCGATAACAAAATTCAGTGTTACAACAAAAACCGGCGTGAGGAAGCCATAGGATGCCACCTGTGTTGGTCCAAGTCTCAGGGTGCCAAACTGCAGTAGAAAGAAGGTGATTAAGGTGGTGAAAATAGATAGATATGCAATACCAACATAGACCTCGATACTGACATCGGCCCACACTTGCGTTTCGAGTGCTGGCAGGGCCAGAATCAGAAGCCAAACACTGCCAATACAGATCACCCAGAAGGTCATCACTTCCATGGGCTCGCCAGAGTAAAACTTCTTGATCAGGGGGTTGTAGGCCCCCATAAACAGGCAGCCGATCATAAACAGGGCGTCACCATAATTTAGCTTCAATTGGAGCAGCTCATCGATATCACCGCGAAAGATAATCCATAGCGCGCCCAAGGTGCCTAATAGAAGGCCCAATGCTCGACGCTTGTTGGTTCTTTCCTGATTAATTAACAGTACGTAGAGTGCGGTAATGGCCGGTACAGTGGTATAGATAGTGCTGGTGTTGAGGGCGCTGGTGTATCTAAGTCCTTCAAACATACACCAGAAAAAGACCACTAAGGGAATGCTGAGCAGGGTATAGCTCAATAGTTTTTTCTGGCTTGGCAGGTGAAAGCCGTTCTTAATAAATACATAGGGGGCGAAGCACAGAGCTGCCAATACAAAACGAATAAACACCAGCAATTCTGGCGGCAATCCAGTGGTAATCATCTTGCCAACCGGGAATGAACTGGCAACAAGCGCGATCATCAGCAACATCAGCGTATGTACTAGGGTGTTTGAGGGGCTGGTAATATTCATTAATCTTTCTCAGGTGAATTTAGCTCGTATTAAACAGGGTGTCTTTTTCTAGGGGGTAAGGTTGGATGGATGAATCTATGGGGATGAGCTTATCTTGTTTCTAGATGATTGATAATCTATGTATTATGGTATTCATTGTTGAGCAAAAGTTTACAGTTAATGGGTTGTATGGATATGTTATATGAGTAGCGTGTATGGATAGCTTTGGTGCGATTCCGGTATTTGTCGCGGTGGTTGAGTCCGGAGGCTTTTCTCCGGCTGCCCGCTTTCTGGGGATATCTAAGTCTGCGGTCAGTAAGCGGATAACCCAACTGGAGCAGCAGTTGGGCGTAAAGTTACTGCATCGCACTACCCGTAAGCTCAGCTTGACTGAAGCGGGCGAGCACTATTTTGAGCATGCGCTAAAGGCGAATCGGGCCGCCAGAGATGCCGAAGATGCGGTGGCTCAACTTCAAGGTGAGCCCCAGGGGCGGTTGCGTATTAATACCGCGATGTCATTTGGTCGTCTGCATGTGGTGCCAATGATACCGGCGTTCTTAAAGCGCTACCCTAAGGTCAGTATCGATCTGGAGCTGGACGATAAAACCGTTGATCTGGTTCAGGGTGGTGTTGATATAGCCATTCGGGGTGGAGCGATGAATGATTCCACCCTTATTGCCCGTAAATTAGTGTCGTTACACAGTGTCTTATGTGTTTCACAATCCTATTTAAATCAGCACGGCTGCCCGGAACAGCTGGATGATCTGTTGCTGCATAACTGTCTTTCTTTCAGTTACTCTACCGATGCTAAGGGTTGGGGGTTTAGTCGGGGAGGTTTGACTCAGAATGTTGCGGTATCAGGCAATTATCAGGTGAATAACAGTGAAGCGTTGCTGGATGCCGTGTTACAGGGGGTGGGGATATCGCGTCTGCCAACCTTTGTGGTGGGGCCATATATTCGTTCGGGTCAGCTTATTCAGTTGTTTCCCGAATATCGGATGCCAATGCAAGACATCAGTGCAGTAATGATAGAGCGGCAGTATATGCCGGCTAAGGTCAGGGCTTTTCTTGATTTTGCCATTGAGTATTTTGGTAGTGATACCCCCTATTGGGAACAGGGAGTTGACATATAAACTGATCCATTGTTGATATTTAGTTAACAGTGTTGTTGTTTTTATGGTGATTATCATTGATTGGTAAACTATTTAACCTATACATCCTGGTTTGGTTGTAACGGCGAGCGGATATTTTATTCGAAAGTGTTCAGAGCGCGTTTAAACCATTTTCAAAAGATGACAAGTTAAGGGTTTATTATGGAACTGTTTACTGCAATTGAAACGCGCCGTGCGGTGAAGCATTACTCAAGCTCAGAAGCGGTAAGTGAAGTAGATTTTGAACGTATTATGAAAGCTGTTCTGCTTTCTCCCACCTCATACAACATTCAACATTGGCGATTTGTCAGGGTGATTGATCCTCAAATACGTGCTCAGATTCAGGATGCTGCCTGGGGTCAGGCACAAGTTACTGAAGCGGCTGAACTGATTGTTTTATGTGCAGATCCTCAGGCTTGGTTGGATAATCCTCAGCGGTACTGGGCTAATGCCGGTCCTGAGGTTCAGGGGTTGATGTTGCCGATGCTAGAATCTTTTTACCGGGGTAAGGAGCAGTTGCAACGTGATGAAGCGATGCGATCCAGTGGGATGGCTGCACAAACCATGATGCTGGCAGCTAAAGGGCTCGGCTATGATACTTGCCCAATGATTGGTTTTGATAGTGAGCGGGTCGCCGAGATTATCAACCTGCCTTCGGGGCATGTGATCAGCATGATCATTACGTTGGGAAGGGCGGCTAAGCCTGCTAATCAAAGGGCGGGCCAGCTGCCTCTGAGTGAAGTGTTATTAGAGAACCGCTTTTGATGGTGTGATTTGCATTATCGATAACGAAATGACGGAAAAATCTAAAGGGGGTTGTATAAGGCGGCGTAAACAGCAAAGCCAATCCAGCTTAAGAGCAATAAGATCCAGCTAAGCCTGTTCTGCTGGCCTGAATTTTCTGTGGCTATCTCGGGCAAGATGTCGATGGTATCGGCTTTTTGCGCTTGCTGTAGTTTACGTTTCTGCTTATCAAGCTCCCGGGTTTTTTCTTTATAGCGCTTCTTATACTCCTCAATCCCTTTTTGAATCCCCTGAGCGATCAGTTTGGTTTGTTCTTTGGACTGTCCGGGCCGTTGAGTTGCTCGGGCAACCTGTAACGCTTCGGTTACCACCTGTTCAGATACTTTTTGTTTCTTAGCCATAGTCACTCCCCCAGTTTGAGCTGTATTATCTCACGTTAAGTGATGCGAATGACTGAGAAATAGGAAAGGATATTCAGATGGCTGCTTCAAACCTTCTGGCATTAATTGATGATATAGCAACCCTGTTGGACGACGTTGCCAGTATGACGAAAGTCGCTGCCCGTAAAACAGCTGGGGTGCTGGGTGATGATCTGGCGCTGAATGCGGAGCAAGTGTCCGGTGTCCGTGCCGATCGTGAACTGCCGGTAGTCTGGGCCGTAGCCAAAGGCTCGCTGGTGAATAAAATGATATTGGTGCCGGGCGCGCTGGCGATCAGTTACTTTATTCCTTGGTTGATTATTCCACTGCTGATGATCGGTGGCTTGTTTCTTTGTTTCGAAGGATTTGAAAAGGTTTTCCATACCTTTTTTCATTCGGCGGAAGGAGATGAAACCCATAAAGCTGAATTAAAGAAAGCGGTGGAAGACAGTTCAATTGATCTGGTAGCGTTTGAAAACAGGAAGATCAAGGGGGCGGTGCGCACCGACTTTATACTCTCCGCCGAGATAATCGTACTGACCCTGGGCACAGTGGCGGGTGCTTCTCTGGCAACACAGCTGGGTGTGCTGGTGGGTATCTCCTTAATAGTGACTGTCGGTGTTTATGGTCTGGTGGCAGGTATTGTAAAACTGGACGATCTGGGACTGTATCTGGTGCGTAAACCTGATGCGGCAGACATTACCTGCGTCATCGGTCGCGGCATTCTCAAAGCGGCTCCAATGTTAATGAAAGGCCTTTCTATAGTAGGCACCATAGCGATGTTTATGGTTGGTGGTGGTATTTTGGTGCACGGCCTACCATTCCTGCATCACTTTATCGAACAGCTGAATACCGGGCTGAATGAGATTGTTATGGTATTTCTGCCGGTGTTGTTGGAAGCGTTGGTTGGAATTACCGCTGGCGGGGTGGTGTTTTTGGTGATTGGCTTGGGTAAAAAAACTGTTTGGAAAAGAGATTGATATTTGAGTATGCAAAAAAAAACCCGCCGAAGCGG
>JAGPUU010000466.1 GCA_018067325.1 Amphritea sp. | reverse complement strand
GGTAGAACCGGCAATGTGCTGGTAGTGATCTCTTTTTCATTCTCGAGTGGTGCCATAACGGACCTAACTCCTTATTCGGAAGAAACTGCAGAATACAGCAGTTACAGACTTGTGCGGTATGTCGCTTTTACTGATAGATGGGGCTGGCACTTAAAAAAAACAACCACATCAGCATAAAAGTTACATAAAAAAGTAACAAAAACACTCAGCTCAGGAATGAGCCGACATAGTCATACTTGGTAACACTACGTTATTAACCTTATATCAGTTCATCCGCCATGGAACAACATACTAAAATGGTGGATTTAGGGTTGCGGTTAATATTATGCGAACAAACCAATATTTAGAGTCAGAAAAGCCCGGACAGAGCCGGGCTTATGATGGGAATTATTCACGCCTTCCCAAGCAAAACTACTATTTGTAGTATGCGTTATCCGTCACTGAATGGTCGGTGACATCACGAACACCCACCAAGCCCTGTACACGTTCTACCAGAGTTTTCTCAACGCCGTCTTTGAGTGTCATATCTACGGCACTACACCCCTGGCAACCACCGCCAAACTGTAATATAGCAATATGACCTATCTCCTCTTCAAGCAGCTCAATCAGCTTGACCTCACCACCATGAGAAGACAATCCCGGGTTAATATCAGAATAGAGAATGTAATTGATTTGCTCGTCCATCGGGCTGTCATCTGACACCTTTGGCACCTTTGCATTAGGCGCTTTAATGGTCAGCTGTCCACCCATGCGATCAGTTGCATAATCAACCGTTGCTTCTTCCAGATAGGGTAAGCTATTTTTTTCAAAATAGAATTTCACCTTTTCTTTCTGCATCACAGCATCGTCTTCAACCACTTCGTCAGGTCGACAGTAAGCCAGGCAGGTCTCAGCGTAAGCTGTTCCCGGCTGGGTTACGAACATCCGAACAGCGATACCCTCTACATCTTGCTTTTCAAGCAACTCGGCCAGGTAGCTGTCTGCTGTTTCGGTAATGGTAATATTCATCAAAATTCCTGTTAAATCACTATCTCATTATGCAGTTCAGGATACACTTATTCCAATCCCTAGTAAATTGCTCAGTTATTATTTAACCCTTCAATCTACTGAAGGCCCAGCAAGTAAGAAAGCTACGCTGTCAGGCAGACAATTATCAATAATACACCTTAATAAAAAGCTATAAAATATTGAATTAAATACAGAATAAAGATAAAGGTTTTCTCTAGACATATTCAACCAACCGGTTAGAAATTTATAGTTGGCTACTATCACCTGTATCTCAGAGAGCATTAGCTGTCGATTATTTATTCTCTTTATATCCCGGGTTCATATCCGCATATAGATTCTGTAGACTGAAGGACCAAGCTGAATTTACAGGACTTTCAAACATTTATGTTACAACAAAGCCTGGTTTTCTCTTTTTTTCTAATCTTTACCGGGGCCGCCGTTCTAGCCACTGTGGCGCTCTATACCCGTCAACCACTTCTGGTTGCTTATGTAGTACTGGGCGCCGCTTTAGGCCCTTATGGCTACAGTATGATTCAAGATACCGCCCTACTTTCTGATATATCCCATGTTGGCATCATATTTCTATTGTTCCTGCTAGGCCTGGATATGCAACCCAGCCACTTGGTGCATATGCTTAAAAAAGCAACCTTAGTCGCCATTTTCAGCGCCATAATATTTATGGCGATCGGCTATATCGTCGGCATCGCCTTCGGCTACACCCGCACAGAAGCGATCATTATCGGCGTCGCATTAATGTTTTCCAGCACCATTATTGGCATCAAACTGCTGCCCACAACCGTTCTGCACCATAAACATACCGGCGAACTGGTTGTCGGCCTACTGCTGCTTCAGGACGTTATTGCCATTCTGGTTCTACTGTTTCTTAACAGCGGCGATAATGGCGCCGATCAAGTGACAGCCTTTCTGAAAACAGCCGTTGCTCTACCACTCATTATCGGCGGCGCACTACTTTTTGTCCGGTATATATTGCTACCACTAATTCAGAAATTTGATCGCTTTCACGAGTACATTTTTCTGGTTGCCATTGGCTGGTGCCTTGGATTGGCCGAACTGGCCCATGCAGTGGGACTCTCTGCCGAAATAGGCGCTTTTATTGCCGGCGTCAGCCTGGCTACCAGCCCAATCGCTCAATACATAGCCACTAGCCTGAAACCTCTGAGAGACTTTTTTCTGATTCTGTTCTTCTTCTCAGTCGGCGCCAGCTTCAACCTGGGCTTACTCGGACAGATAATAATTCCCGCTATTTTATTAGCTTTTCTCGTACTGGTTCTCAAGCCGATAGTGTTCCGCTTCCTGCTGCAAAGCATTAGCGAAAGCAATTCACTTGCCTGGGAAGTAGGCTTTCGACTGGGACAGATCAGTGAGTTCTCCCTTCTGATAGCCTACATGGCCACCGGGGCATCGATGATCGGTGAAGAAGCCTCACACGTCATTCAGGCCACAGCAATCCTCACCTTCCTCCTCTCAACCTATATCGTGATATTCAACTACCCAAGCCCGATAGCGGTATCGGATAAGCTAAGGAGGGATTAGGCTCGTGGCTCGTGGCTCGTGGCTCGTGGCTCGTGGCTCGTGGCTCGTGGCTCGTGGCTCGTGGCTCACGTATTATCAGCCCCT
>JAGPUU010000179.1 GCA_018067325.1 Amphritea sp. | reverse complement strand
ACCTGCCTGAGCGCGTTTCTCCGCTGTTTTCATGGTGCCAAAGTCGCCTAAGATGCCGGCAGCAACCAGGAAGACGACTAATAGAGCAGCCCAGCCGTAAGCCATATAAGGAATAGACTCGATATAGAGGGACATTCCCTTGCCTTCAGCGGTAGCGCCGTTCTCTTCTAACAGAGCCGCAAAGTAAACTGCCCAGGTTGATACGGGCACTAGGATACAGACGGGAGCGGCTGTTGAATCGACCAAAAATGCCAGCTTTTCACGGGAGATCTTGTAGCGGTCAGTCAGGTTTTTCATAGAAGCAGAAACTGCCAGAGAGTTCAGGTAGTCATCGATAAAGACCATGATTCCCAGAGTGCAGGTGGTTAGCATAGTGCCGCGCTTGGTTTTGATTCGCTTGGCCAACATCTCACCAAAACTGAGGACGCTACCACCCCGTTCCAGCATATTGATCAAGCCTCCCATCATGCCGCATACCAAAACGATCCAGGCGATGGTTTCATCCATCACAACGTTGATTGATAAGTCGCCCAAACCTGACACTATATTGGTTGGATCTAATAGCAGCAGGCCGGCAATAATGCCGGCAAAAATAGATTCCAGTGGTTTTTTGGTAATGACTGCGACAAACAGGATCAACAGCGCAGGTAGCAAACTATAGAAGCCATAAGGCTCGCCTTCGATATGTTGAGTCGACAAGTAAGCGAAAAATGCCATGATCGAACCAAAGAATATCATCCACTTTTGTGGGCTATTCGTGGTTTCATTTACCGTGCAGGCAAGATTGCTCTCTGCTCCCGGTTGAGCGATATCAGAACTCATAAAAACACCTTATGTTGTATTTCTTATAACTGTTATTTTGGTCTTACTGCATTCACTGCGCTGATTCAGAGCACTACTGTTAGCAAGGAAATCATTTAGATTCCCAGCTTATCCCGCAGGGTGTAATACCAAGCGCCCATCGCGGTGTAGGGGATGCGCAAAGCACGGCCCCCCGGGAAAGGATATTGCGGCAGACCGGCAAATATATCGTAACGCTCAGCCTGACCCTGGATCGCGTCGGAGAGTACTTTGCCCGCCAGGTGTGAGCTGGTGACACCGTGGCCGCTATAGCCCTGGGCGTAGTATATGTTACTGCCGATCCGGCCGAATTGAGGCAGACGCATCAGGGTTAGCAGGAAGTTACCGGTCCAGGCGTAATCAACCTTGACGCCTTTGAGTTGTGGGAAGGTTTTTAACATATTCGGCACGATAAGTGACTCGATCTTGTCCGGCTCGCGGGCACCGTAAGTGACGCCACCACCATAGATCAGGCGTCCATCACCGGACAGGCGGAAATAGTCCAGCAGGTAGTTACAGTCTTCGACACAATTACCCTGGGGTAAGAGCTCTTTCTGCTGAGCTTCGGTCAGCGGTGCAGTAGTGATTACCTGGGTGCCACAGGGCATCGCTTTCTGTTCCAGTTTAGGAATCAGGCCACCCAGATAAGCGTTACCAGCCACAACGACAAAATCGGCGGTTACCGAACCCTTATCGGTGAAGATGACCGCTTTATTACCCTCCTGAACCCGGGTGACAGCAGAGTCTTCGTAAATCACTCCGCCCAGGCTTTCCAGTGCAGCTGCCTCGCCTAATACCAGATTAAGCGGATGGAAGTGGCCGCCACTTTTGTCCAGCAGGCCACCTTTATAACGTGATGAACCTACGTGGTTCTGAATAGTCTCTTCTGAAAGCATTTCCAGCTGGCTATGGCCATGGGCTTCCCAGAGTGCCTTTTTCTGTTCCATATCTTGTAGCTGTTTGCTGTTGCAGGCTGCAAAAATCCCACCCTCTTTAAGGTCACACTTAATATTGTACTGATCGACAAAGCGACGGATGATTCTGCCACCCTCGAAGGCCATCTTACCCATCTCAGTTCCGGTATGCTTTCCGTAATGTTTCTCGATAAAGTCGATATCGCGGCTGTAGCTGTGAACAATTTGGCCGCCATTACGGCCAGAAGCGCCAAAGCCAATTCTGCTGGCTTCCAGTACGACAACTTTAAAACCCTGTTCAGCAAGGTGAAGTGCAGATGACATACCGGTATAGCCTGCACCGATAACACAGACATCGGCTGTGATATCTTCATTTAATGAGGCGCGAAGCGATTTATCATTAGCGGAAGCGGCATAGTATGACGTTGTGTGAGATGGAGTTGTCATATAAAGAAACCTGTATTACGACCCAACGTGGGTATTGGTGATATGTGCTAGGACGTAAAATGAAAGTCCGCAGCTTGGTATATGCCACTACAATAATATTTTACAGCTGTAGAGAGCTATACCTATCAGGGGATAGAAGAGTGTTGGTGTGACTCCTACTAGCCGTGTAGGCGCCGATATCAGACGAGTATTAATAAGGGGGGGCAATTTCTGTATCAGCGTGAATGCTACGGATAGTCTCGAGAAACAGGTCTCTGGCCCGGTTTGGCTGAGCAGATTTTTTACTGATAACAGCCACCCCTAAGCGGAAGCTCTTAAGTTGTCTGGCAATGGATTTTAACTGACCACGTTTCACATAGGGAAGGGCAACTTGCTCTGGTAGAAAACTGATAAAGAAGCCGGACATTAATAACGCGATTCTGGATTCATAGTGATAAGAACTGGCTGCCAGGTTCATGTGAGCCAGTTGATGGTAGACCTCTTCATGGGGTTTTAAACCGGCATGGACTAGCTTACTGCTGTTGATTATGTCTTCCGTTATTTCCGCCTCTGGTAGATTGAACAGAGGGTGTTCATGGCCGCAGTATATGTAGTTTACATCGGTAAAAAGGTGGATGTAGTCGAGGCCTTCAAACTGGCGATGGTAGGGAATTATTGCGATATCAACTTCGTTATTCAGAACCAGTTTTTCCATCACCGTCATATGTTCGACTTCAACTTTCAGTTCAACATCCGGTGCCTGTTGATAAAATTGTCGGAATATCTCGGTTACTTTACAGCGCGGATCTGTACTGAAGGTGTCGCTTAACGCAATTTTGAGTAGCCCGGCTGGACTTGAGCCTAAATTATTAATGGTATTACGAAATTGATTCAGTTGTTCGAGAAGCTGATTAGTTTGCTGGTATACAACGGCACCTTCCTCGGTTAATGAAAATCCCGCTCGTCCTCGTTTACACAACGTCATATCCAGGCGTGATTCCAGTGCGGCAATATGATTACTGATAGTGGGACGACTGATATTAAGCTCTGTTTCAGACGCCGAAAACCCGCCGCAATCTACAACTGCTTTGAAAATTTTCAACTGCTTTATTTCAATGTCACCCAGCTGGCCCAATGCAAATTTAGTCACTTACTGCCTCTTTTTCTATCGTTCAGGTCACTATAACCAAGCTCTAATAACGGAGTTATTGTTCGTTATTCTATACCTATAGCTAGACTTTGCGTAAAGGTTTTCAAACGTTTGGGTGGATTTGTCGTGATTTATCGATTCACCGTGATTTGTAAGGATTGGGATACAGAGAGTTTATTCCGATCAATAACTAATAAGAACTGTAGGGTAAAGCATGATTAAAAACCTTAAGAAAAAGCTATCTACATCTGCGTTAGCAGTAACGTTGGGCCTGGCTACGCTGGCAGCAGATGTATCTGCAGCAGAGCATAACTGGCGCTTTAGCAATCTGTATGGCCGTGGTACTGCTTTCGGCGAAGTTTACGAGAGTCTGGCTAAGAATATTGAAACCGCTTCAGAAGGCCGTATTAAGGTTCAGGTTCTGTACTCCGGTGAAGGTGTCGGTACCAGTGGTCTGTTGGGTGCGGTTAAGTCCGGTCTGGTAACTATGGGTGCGCCTTTCCAGTCTATGCATGCCGGTGAATTACCTGCAGGTGTGGTTGAGATCGGTCTGCCAGGTGGCACTGATGATCCGGCTGAGCTACAGGCGCTTTTTCATGATCAGGGTTGGGATAAAGTCCTGACTAAAGCTTACGGTTCACAAGGTCTGGTTTGGCTTGAGCCTTACATCCAGCCACCGGTTTACATCCTGACTAAGAAAGAAATTAAGTCCGCTGCAGACTTTAAAGGTCTGAAAATCCGGGCGCCAGGTGCTTACGGTAAGTTCTTACGTAACCTGGAAGCATCACCTGTTTCTTTGTCCTGGAGCGAGATTTACACCTCTCTGGCAACGGGCGTAATCGATGGTTCTATCGGTAGTAACATGATCGATCACCGCGATGGTAACCACGTTGAAGTCGCTAAGTACATGTACAAACTACCGTTGGCGGGTGCTCAGGTGCTGCCAATCGTTGTTAACCGTAGTGCTTGGAAGAAACTACCAGAAGATCTGCAGGCTGTGGTACGTAAAGCGACTGAGCAGCATGCTGCTGACCAGCTGCGTCTGTCTAAAAAGTGGGAAACTGAAGCGGTTGCTGAGATGGAAGCTAAAGGCCTGAAGTGGAGCCCAGAGCCATCTGATGCTGATCGTAAAGCATGGGCTGATGCCGGTGCTGGTCTGTGGGATGAATATGCCGCAGCGGATAAGTACAGCAAAGAGCTGATCGATATCCTGCGTGCAAATAGCAAGTAAGCATTTTCAGTAAGCTAAAAAGGGGTGCAGCTGTGCCCCTTTTTTTATTGCAGGTGTCGTTATGTTTAAGAAAATACTAATAAAATTCTGTTTTACTATTGATTGGGTGGTTCGCCAGGCAGGGCTGCTAGCGTCTTTCATCATGCCTTTACTTGCGTTTGTTGTCGCCTATGAAGTGTTCTCTCGCTACGTTCTGGGCAGCCCTACGATCTGGGCATTTGATCTATCCCTGTTTATGTTTGGTTATCTTGCGGCTCTCGGCGGTGCGTATGCGCAGCAGAAACGAGCCCACATCAATGTTGATATTCTCTATCTGAAAGTTTCCCACAAAACCCGCTGCATTTTTAATCTGATCTCATTCTCGTTAGCCATTTTCTTCCTGGTGGTCATCGTCATGATGAGCTGGGGAAAGTATGAAGAAGCGATTGAGTTTGATTACCGCCGACAAAGTGAGTGGGCTCCACCCATGTTTCACTTCTGGATCATGATGATGGTCGCTAGTGGTTTATTTATTGCCCAGTTGGCAAGAGACATGTTGGCCGAGCTGTATTTTCTTCTGACCAGTACAGCGCTTATTGAGGAGGCTCAGTGATGGGTATCGAACTATTAACGGTAGTACTATTGCTATGCATACTGGTGTTCTTCGCGTTAGGCGCTCAGGTGGGACTGGCATTGGGGGGTATCGCCATGATGGTCGGTTATATGACCTGGGGCGATGGAATATTCAATGTTATACCCACGACTCTTGAATCAACCTACTTCAGTTTTATTCTGTTGGCGATTCCCCTCTATATCTATATGGGGCAGTTGCTGACTAAGTCGGGCATCGGCGATGCGATGTTCAACTTCAGCCAGATGTTGATTGGCCGTGTGCGTGGATCGCTGGCCATCAGTGTTATCGGTGTTTGTTCAATGATCGGCGCAATGGTGGGCATTATCGGCGCAGGTATTATGACCTCCGGTAGTATCGCACTACGTCCGATGTTAGAACGGGGCTATAACACGCGTCTGGCTCTGGGTGTCATCATGGCTGGTGGTGGTCTGGGTATCCTTATTCCGCCCAGTATTCCGATGATTATGTTTGCGGCGTCAACGCAAAACTCGGTGGGCCGGATGTTCCTGGGTGCGATGATGCCTGCACTGCTGACGGTGGTGATGATGGTGCTCTATGTTGGTATCAGCTGCTGGATGTATCCGGAGCGTGCGCCACGGGATATGGATAATAAAGATATCGTTAAGCTGGAAGGGCGGGAAAAATTCAAGATTGCCCGGGACGGCCTGTTCTCAATACTGCTAATTGTGGCGGTACTGGGCAGTATTATCAGTGGTATCGCAACGCCAACTGAATCCGGTGCTATCGGCGTAGTGGGTGCGTTAATTCTGGCGGTTATGTTTAAGCGCTTTAAGCTGGATATGTTTCTGCATTCCGGTTTCCAGACCGCCGCACTGGTGAGCGTGGCGATGTGGATTATCTTTGGTGCTTCAGTCTTCAGTAACTTCCATCTGTTGATGGGTGTGCAAAGCATGGTGGCTGACTTTACTGGTACCCTCGATCTGCCGCCGATCATGATCATTATCATGTTCCAGCTGATCATGCTGTTGTTGGGCTTCATCATTGATGAGTTCATCATCGTGTTGATGTGTGCACCGCTATTTACGCCGATTGCGGTGTCTCTGGGCTACGATCCAATCTGGTTCGGTGTGTTGATGATTCTGAATATTCTGATTGCGGTACAAACACCACCCTATGGTTTTGCACTGTTCTATCTGAAAGGGATAGCACCACCAGAGATCGGTATGTCAGAGATCTACAAGTCAGTGGCACCCTTTATCATGTTGAATCTGACCGTGCTGATTCTCTGTATGGTGTTTCCAGAGATTGTGCTCTGGTTACCGACACTAGTGATGGGTTGAGGAAGTAATTATGTACAAAAATATTCTAGTGCCTCTGGATCTGTCTCACAAAGAACAGGTTGTCGAGTTAGGTCAGATAGCCGCATCACTGGCTGCCGGTGGGAACGCTGATCTGAATTTACTTTATGTTGATCAGAGCTTTGTGCACCGAGCGGGAAATCCTCAGTTCGATGAGAAAATCCATGAGGGGCATCGTAAAGACGCTCTTAAAGAGATGGAGGGGTTGTTGTCTGAACTGCCAGAAAGCCTCCGTGTCAGTACCATCTATCGTAGTGGCCCTGCCCATGATCAGATTCTGGAAACGGCTAATCAGCTTAATGCCGATGTCATAGTAATGATGGCCCGTAAACCGGGTATCAGCAGCTATTTCATCGGGTCTAATGCTGAACGGGTGGTGCGTCATGCACCTTGTTCGGTCTTTATCGTACGCTGCGATGAATCAGATAGTTGATTCACTCAGACATTCGGTAAAGCGTTGAATAATTAACTGGTTTTTCTGGCGGTTACGCCAGATCGCTTTGAATTGGTTGCTGTAGCCGTACTGCTCAATTAACAGGGGACGAAGATCGTTTTCAAGTCCCCAGTTACTGACCAGGTGGCGGGGCAGGAATCCCAAATAGTGGCCACTCAGAATAAGCGTGGCCCGGGCTTCCTGGTGGTGGGCTTTGGCCTGTTTATTCCACAGTTTCATCTCTGGATGTATCTCCCTACCTGGCATAAGACGAGGTGACTCAACAAAACGATACTGGCGAAGTTCCTCTGCACTAATCTTATCTTCACGGATAAACAGAGGATGGCTCTGACCACAGTACAACAGCATCTCTTCGTCGAAGAGGTGCAGACTGGTGAGTTCAGGGTAGGACTGGTGAGTAACGGTAATACCGATGTCGATCTGATTGTTGAGAAGTGTTGAGATGACTTCATCGGAGCTCATGATGCTGATGCTAATATTTACATCGGGTGCTAATTGAGAAAAACGGTCCAGTGCTTTAACAATATCTGAGTTATGAGCGCCCAGCATATGTTCGGCAAAACCCAGATGAAGATCCCCGAGAATTCGGTGATGACTTTGGTTGATGGTGTTTTTAAATTGATCGATAGCGCTTATCAGTTCTAACGTTGCGTTGTAAACGGTTTGACCCTGCTCTGTGAGTGAAAATCCAGCCCGGCCCCGTTCACATAAGCGCATATCAAGCCGTTTCTCCAAATCAGATATGTAGTTTGAAATCGTGGAGTTAGCCAAATTCAGCTGAATTTCAGCGGCAGTAAAACCACCGCATTCAACGACAGTTTTGAAAACTCTCAGTAAGCGCAAGTCCATATCTGCCAGCTGACCGGAGAGGGCGGCTTTTTTGCGTCCCATAGCACGTCGTACCTTTATGTTTGTATATTCAAATGTAAATAATTGAAAGTAATTATATAAGCAAAAGAGTTACCGATCTATAAATAGGTTAATAGCTAAGCCGCTTGAACGGCTATGTGTAAGAGATGAGATAGAGAATGACATTAGAACTTAAAGACAGAGCGTTGCTCCGGACTCAGGCTTTTATCAATGGCCAGTGGGTTAATGCTGATAGTGGAGAAACTTTTGCCGTTACTGATCCTGCTACCGGCGAACACCTGGCAGATATCGCCAGCGTAGGTGCAGATGAAACCCGCAGGGCCATCGAAGCGGCTCAAATCGCTATGTCTGAATGGAAGGCGTTACCTGCAAAAGAACGCAGCGATGTGTTAGAAACGTGGTATCACCTGATTATTGAAAGCACCGAAGATCTGGCTGTCATTATGACCGCAGAGCAGGGCAAGCCTTTAGCTGAGTCCCGTGGTGAGATTGCCTACGGTGCTTCTTTTATTAAGTGGTTTGCCGAAGAAGGTAAACGGGTTTATGGCGATGTTATTCCTACCCCGCAGACCGATCGTCGTGGTGTTGTCGTTAAACAGCCTATTGGTGTGGTGGCTGCTATTACGCCCTGGAATTTCCCTAATGCGATGATTACCCGTAAAGCGGGTCCAGCTCTGGCGGTTGGTTGTGCCATTGTTTTGAAGCCTGCTGCTGAGACGCCTTTGTCTGCATTGGCATTGGTTGAGTTGGCAAATCGTGCGGGTATGCCAGCAGGTCTGTTAAATGTGTTGCCTGGTATGGATGCGCCAGCGATCGGTGGAGAGATGACTTCGAATCCTATCGTTAAGAAGCTTACTTTCACCGGGTCTACACCGGTAGGTAAACTGCTGATGAAACAGTGCGCTGATACCGTTAAACGAACGTCAATGGAGTTAGGTGGCAACGCACCGGTCATCATTTTTGATGATGCTGATCTTGATCTGGCGGTTGCGGGTGCTTTAACTGCTAAGTACCGTAACTCTGGTCAAACCTGTATCTGTGCCAATCGTCTGTTAGTACAGGAAGGGATCTACGATGCTTTCGTTGAAAAATTTAGTGCTGCGGTCAGCGAGTTCCGGATGGGTAATGGCTTTGATGCCAACACCACGCATGGCCCGGTGATTACCGTGAAAGCGGCTAAAGATATCGATGCTAAAGTTAAGAATGCGATTGAAGAGGGCGCTACGGTGGTTATCGGTGGTCAGCCTGGCGAACAGGGGCCCTGTTTCTACCAGCCTACCGTGTTGATTAACGTAAACAGCTCGATGCGCGTATTCCGGGAAGAGATCTTTGGCCCAGTAGCGCCAGTATTTAAATTCAGTACAGAAGCAGAGGCTGTGCAGATGGCCAACGATACTGAGTTTGGCCTGGCAGCTTATGTTTATACTGAGAATATGGGCCGTAGCTGGCGCGTATCGGAAGCGATTGATTACGGCATGGTGGGCGTGAATGAAACCGCTATTAGCTCTGAAGTAATTCCGTTCGGCGGTGTTAAAGAGTCTGGACAGGGCCGTGAAGGTTCAAAGTATGGTCTGGATGATTATCTGGAAACCAAGTACATCTGTTTTGGCGCATTGCAGCGTTAAGCTGCGATAAGTGGAGAGAAATTATGAGTAATATTATTTACCCAACGACTAACTTGAAAGCAACTGAAACCCTGGTTATAGAGCGGGGCGACGGCGCCTATGTTTATGACAACGAAGGTAATCAGTATCTGGAAGGGTTGGCAGGGCTGTGGTGTACTTCACTTGGTTACAACAACCGTGAACTGATAGACACTGCGGCTGAGCAGATGAGCAAGCTGTCCTACTCGCATATGTTCGGTGGTAAAACTCATCAAGTGGGCATCGATCTGTCCGAGAAGCTAACCGCAAGGGTGCCGGTTGAGAATGCGAAGGTCTTTTTTGGTAACTCAGGAAGTGATGCTAACGATACCCATGTAAAGATGCTGCGCTATTACTTTAATGCCGTCGGTAAGCCTGAAAAATTTAAGATCATTGCCCGTGAGCGCTCTTATCATGGAGTGACGGTTGCCGCGGCGTCTCTGACCGGATTGCCACCCAATCATACCAATTTTGATCTACCGTTTGATGCACTGGGTGTTCTGCGAACCGATGCCCCGCATTACTTCCGTGGTGCGCTACCGGGTGAAACTGAAGCACAGTTTGTGGACCGTATCGTTAATAATCTGGAACAACTGATCCTGAAAGAGGGTGCGGATACAATCGCAGCCTTCATCGCTGAACCCATTACCGGTGCCAGTGGCGTTATCGTTCCTCCAAAAGGCTACTACCAAAAGGTTCAGGCGGTACTAAACAAGTACGATATTCTGTTCTGGGCTGATGAAGTTATCACCGGCTTTGGCCGTACCGGTAATGATTTTGGCTGTACGACTATGGGGATTGAAAGTCCGGCATTGATGACTCTGGCTAAGCAGCTTTCATCTGCCTACATGCCGATTAGTGCCTCTGTTATCCGCGGTGATATCTATGAAGCGATGATCGAGCCAAGCGCTAAAGTCGGCGTGTTCGGTCACGGCTATACCTACTCAGGTCACCCGGTAGCTGCTGCGGTTGCGCTGAAAACACTGGAAATCTACGAGCGCGATAATATCTTCGGCCATGCCGCTACATTGGGCGAATATATGCAGAAACGCCTGCATGAATTCGCTGATCATCCGCTGGTGGGTGAAGTGCGTGGCGAAGGTATGATTGGTGCTGTGGAAATGGTCGCTGATAAGCGCACTGGTGCAAGCTTTGAGGGCGGCGCAGTGGGTACTTTTGCGATGCAGTCATGTCAGAAGCACGGCATGATTACCCGTTCTGTTGCGGGTAATTCACTGGCATTCTGTCCGCCGTTGATTGTTACTGAAGCACAGATCGATGAGATGATTGAAAAGCTGGGTAAAGCGCTGGATGAAACGCTGGACTTCGTTACCCGTGAAGGCTTGATAGCTGCTTAATGCAGTATTGAATAGCGTTTAATACTTTCTTGCACGATCGGGCCGGTTTGGAACTGGCTAGCCCGATGACCTCTACAGTTCCATTGCAATTTACATTTGCTGTTGGAATGGTTGAGTTGTTTCTTGTCGAGCACTGGTCCTAACGGATCTCTTTGTTTGGGGGCTTTATGCCCCCTTTTTTTGCTTTGCTTATAACAGGAGTTTATCGATGAGCATTTCAATTAGACCGGCGAAACAAGACGATTTGGAAACGATTTCAAGTATCTACTACAGATCTATTACTAAACTATGTTCATCTGCTTACCCTGCTGAGGTTATCAAGCGTTGGCGGCTATCTAAAACCGCTGAATCAAGAACAGGTCAGGTGACCAACAAGTCACTTTGGGTCGCTCAGCTGGACGACAGGTTAGTTGGTTTTTTACATGCACTTGAAGGTGAAATTGTTGCCCTATTTGTTGATCCAGTAGCGGCAGGAAAAGGAGTCGGAAAAGCCTTAATCGCTTTAGGTCTAGAAGAGTCGGCTCGTCCTGGGTTACCGATAAAGGTTGAATCAACACTGAATGCAGCGGGTTTTTATCAGTATTACGGTTTTGTAGAACAGCGAAGGAGCGTGTACAGCCACGGTAATAATGAGTTTGATATTGAAGTAGTTGAAATGTTGAAGGCGCCGGATTGAATCAATGAGAGTAGTTTGATAAATAATCTCGAAGTGATAACTTCTGCTATAGATAATGATTGGGCGAGATAATCATAGGTATACTCTGTAATTTAATTCTACTCTGACCCTATTTGTTCTTTTGCGATGCAGTCATGTCAGAAGCACGGCATGATTACCCGTTCTGTTGCGGGTAATTCACTGGCATTCTGTCCGCCGTTGATTGTTACTGAAGCACAGATCGATGAGATGATTG
>JAGPUU010000177.1 GCA_018067325.1 Amphritea sp. | reverse complement strand
TGGGGCTTTGGTTGCTGAGATGGGTGAAGCCTATCCAGAGCTAATAGAAAAGCAGGCGCAAGTTGCACGGGTGCTATTGAAAGAAGAAGAGCAATTCGCCAAGACCCTAGATCATGGTTTGCGCTTGCTTGAAGATGTTATTGCTAATCTTTCTGGCACAGAGATTCCCGGTGAGACGTTGTTCAAGTTATATGACACATATGGCTTCCCGGTAGATCTGACCGCTGATGTTGCAAGAGAGCACCAGCTTACCGTTGATATGGACGGTTTTGACGCGTCTATGGAAGATCAGCGAAACAGGGCTCGTGCGGCGGGTAAGTTCAATGTTGATTATAACGATGCGATCCAGCTGGATGGTCAGACTGAGTTCACCGGTTATACCCAGCTCAATGGTTCTGCGAAAGTCGTTGCTCTGTTCCGTGATAGCGGAGCTGTAGAACAGCTTGAAGCTGGTGACAAAGGTATGGTTGTGCTGGATCAGACTCCTTTCTATGGTGAGTCCGGTGGCCAGGTCGGAGATGCAGGTCTGCTGCTGGCATCAGGTGTCGAGTTTGGTGTTCAGGATTGTACAAAAGAGTCGAAGAATCACCTGCATCATGGTGTGCTGAATAGTGGCGGGTTGAAAGTGGGTGATATTGTGACCCCGCAGGTAGATCAGGCTCGACGTCAAGCCACTGCCGTGAACCACTCAGCGACTCATCTTCTTCATGAAGCACTTCGTCTGGTTCTGGGTGAGCATGTTCAGCAGAAAGGTTCGCTTTGCGATGCTGATCGTTTACGCTTCGATTTCTCGCATTTTGAAGGCGTTAAGCCAGAGGAATTGAAAAAAATTGAACAGATCTGTAATGAACAGATCCGTATTAACTCTGAAGTTCGTACTGATGTCATGGATATTGAATCTGCTAAAGCAACAGGTGCTGCAGCATTGTTCGGTGAGAAATATGACGAGACAGTACGTGTATTGACTATGGGTGATGGCTTTTCTGTCGAGCTTTGTGGTGGTACTCATGCGACACGTACCGGTGATATTGCATTGCTTAAAATAGTATCAGAAGGCGGTATTGCAGCAGGTGTTCGTCGTATTGAAGCGACTACCGGTGCTAAAGCTCTAGAGTATTTTGATCAGTCTGCAGTGCAACTTGAAACTAAATTGCAGGAACAGATTGGTAAAAACCGCCAGCTGGAAAAGCAGCTGGAGCAGATGAAAGTAAAGCTGGCTGCGGCAAAGGGCGCAGACCTTCTGGGTAATGTTGTAGAAGTTAAAGGCGTTAAAGTACTGGCTGAACAGCTTGAGGGTATTGATCCAAAAGCGTTGCGTGACACCATTGATCAGCTGAAAAATAAGCTAGGTAGCGGTGTTGTGGTATTGGCAACGGTTTCTGATGGTAAAGTAAGCTTGGCTGCTGGCGTGACTAAGGATCTTACCGGTCAGGTTAAAGCGGGTGATCTGGTGCGTGAGTTGACTGCCAAGCTCGGTGGAAAGGGTGGAGGTCGTCCTGACTTTGCTCAGGGTGGTGGTACTGATGTTGCTGCTTTACCTGCAGCGCTTGCTGACGTAAAGACGCTGATTGAACAGAATTTGTAATAATTGCAGCCGTGAGGCTGATGAAGGGAACAGGTAAATATGGCCCTATATGTACAGAAGTATGGTGGAACCTCTATTGGCACCGTTGATCGTATTCAGGCAGTAGCTGATAAGATCAAGGGTTTCCGCGAGGCTAGTCACGACATTGTGGTAGTCGTCTCCGCTATGAGCGGGGAGACAAACCGCCTTATTGGATTAGCTCAGGAGATGCAGGATAAGCCTAGTCCGCGTGAAATGGATGTGTTGGTCTCAACGGGTGAGCAAGTTACGATAGCTTTGCTATGCATGGCTCTCGAGGCTCGAGGCGTTAGTGCTCGCTCTTATACCGGTGGGCAGGTGAAGATTTTGACTGATAATGTGCATATGAAAGCACGTATTCAGGATATTGAAGTGGATAGCATGCGTACCGATCTCGATCAGGGGCGCGTGGTGGTGGTGGCTGGTTTTCAGGGAGTTGACCCTGATGGCAATATCACGACTCTTGGGCGAGGTGGCTCAGACACGACGGGTGTGGCATTGGCTGCTGCTCTGAAAGCTGATGAATGTCAGATCTACACCGATGTTGATGGTGTGTACACTACGGATCCTCGGGTTGTGGAAGGTGCGCAGCGTATGGATAAGATTACCTTTGAAGAGATGCTGGAAATGGCCAGTCTCGGCTCAAAGGTGCTGCAAATTCGTTCTGTTGAATTTGCAGGTAAGTATAATGTGCCGCTTCGGGTTCTTCATAGTTTTCAGGAAGGTCCGGGTACACTTATAACAACAGAGGAAGACGATACAGTGGAAAAGCCGGTCATCTCAGGAATTGCATTTAACCGCGATGAAGCGAAACTGACTGTTCTGGGCGTACCAGATATTCCAGGAGTTGCTTCACGTATTCTGGGCCCTATCAGTCGTGCCAATATTGAAGTGGATATGATCGTTCAGAATATTTCTGCCGATAACTCTACTGACTTTACTTTTACGGTTCATCGCAATGATTTTTCTGTAGCAGAAGAAATTCTTCAGCAAGTAAAAGAAGAATTGGGTGCGCGTGAAGTTGTTGGAAACAATAAAATTGCCAAAGTTTCAATTGTTGGTGTTGGAATGCGTTCCCATGCTGGCGTTGCCACTAAGATGTTTGATACATTGGCAGGAGATAACATTAATATCCAGATGATCTCGACGTCTGAAATTAAAGTTTCCGTAGTCATTGCAGAGAAGTATCTTGAGTTGGCTGTGCGTGGTTTGCACTCCGCTTTTGATCTGGATGCAGCTGATACTGTTAGCGAATAAAATTATCAGCAGTGGTCTATAGTTAGGTTGCTGTTGCACAACAATTAATGTTTAACGCAAGGTTATCCTGCGGCAGCCCGTTGTTACGCTTTAGAGCAAACAGGAGAGGTCAGGTCAGTAGTACTTGTCTGTTAAATAAGGAGATTTATTCTATGCTTATTCTTACTCGTCGAGTTGGTGAAACACTGATGGTTGGTGATGATGTTACGGTTACTGTGCTGGGGGTTAAAGGCAACCAGGTTCGGATCGGTGTAAACGCACCTAAAGATGTTTCTGTACACCGCGAAGAGATTTATCAGCGGATTCAGAAAGAAAAAGAGCAAGACAGCGAATAATTTTTATTTATTAGGATTAGCGCTTTTCTTTTTAAAATCAATCTTGTACTATACGCGCCGTTGTTTAGGTGAGCTGGCCGAGTGGCTGAAGGCGCGCCCCTGCTAAGGGCGTATAGGGGAAACTCTATCGAGGGTTCGAATCCCTCGCTCACCGCCATTAAGCGCCCGTAGCTCAGCTGGATAGAGTACCTGGCTACGAACTAGGGGGTCGCACGTTCGAATCGTGCCGGGCGCACCATTTTCTAAGATTATTCTTTAATCTCAGAAGTTGGTTATAAGTGGTTGATACAACAAGTTTGGGTTTGATAAGCGCCCGTAGCTCAGCTGGATAGAGTACCTGGCTACGAACTAGGGGGTCGCACGTTCGAATCGTGCCGGGCGCACCAATCCTTCCCAAATGTGATTTTATGTTTTACTGCTTCAATATTTACTATCTTAAGCGCCCGTAGCTCAGCTGGATAGAGTACCTGGCTACGAACTAGGGGGTCGCACGTTCGAATCGTGCCGGGCGCACCATTTCTTAGAATCACTTCTGAATCACTTTCTTTTACAGTCTACCTTCCCTGCTTAAATATCATGCGATGCTTTCAAAGCTAAATTTTCATGCTTTCGGGAATTTACGTGCATAAAAAAACCGCCGGATAGCGGTTTTATGTAACTAGGACTATTGCTAGCGCTCTCTGAAGGCGGTGTTTAAACCGCGTGATATAGGCTTCAGTAGATAATCGAGAATGGATTTTGACCCGGTTTTAATGTCGGCTGTTACTGTCATGCCGGGGGATATTGGCATCGCTTGATTGCCTCCTACGACACTATCATTCAGGCTGATCTCGGCTCTAAAGTATGGGTTTTTCTTCTCATCCAGATAAGTTGAAGCTGAAATGCGCTCGACTATCCCAGTGACAATACCAAAACGGGCTGAGTCGTAACTGTCGATCTTTACCTCAGTTTTCTGGCCTGGATGGATGTGGCCAATTTCGCTAGGGGATACTCGTGCTTCCACCACCATGTCATCACCGGTTGGTACTAATTGCATAATGACCTGGCCGGGTTCAACAACGGCGTTAATCCGGGTGATAGACAGGTCCTGAACGATGCCGCTGAGGGGCGCGTAGACATCCAGGCGATTAACTCTGTCTTTTGCCCGGATTAGGGTTTGCTCAACCTCTGCAAGTTGCTCACCGACTTCACCGGCTTTTAACTCTGTGTCTCTATTGAAGCGGGTTTTTAGCTCGTTTTTACGGGTTATTGCTTCAGCCAGTGCTGATTTTGAAACCCGAATTCCATCAGTAAGATTTCGCTCTTCGCTCTGGGCGTCAGCCAGATTTGTCTGGCTGGAGATTAGGTCGGATTCGGACACGATGTTGCTCTCAAATAGCTCGTTACGCATACGCACTTGTTGGGCGAGCAGCTTAACTTTTTTCTTAACAGAGGTGACTCTGTTCTCCTGTTGCTGAAGTTCTTGCTCCCGCTGGCGTATCTGGGCATCGATAACACTTATCTCGCTGGCATGGCTTGCCAGCTCTGCGCTGTAAATGGTGAGTTGTTTCTTGGTTTGCTCGGGGTACTGTTTACCAATTTCACCGAAGTTAGGTGGTCGATTATCGATAATGGCTTGTAGTCGTTCTCCCTCGAGGATCATAGAGGCGCGACGGATCTCTGTTTGTGTGAGCTCTGACTGGCTTGCCGGCGGTGAAAAGCGTAATAAAAGATCACCTTCGCGCACGGTGTCGCCATTTCTAACAACGATTTCGCTGACAATACCTCCCTCAAGATGCTGAACATCATGGATAAGGCCAGCAGGAATAACTTCGCCACGGGCGGAAGTGACTTCGTCTACTTTTGTAAAGAATGCCCAGGTTATGGCTGCCACCAGGATAAAAGCTGTGAAATAAATAGCCGCATTAATGATGGCAGAAGGGTGATGCTCCTCGAGTTGAATTGCCTGAGCCAGAAATCGAGCCCTGGCTCGTGGCAAACTGGCTCCGCTGCGGGATGAAAAGACATTATTTTCTTTACTACTCATACTGCGTTCTCCAGCAACAGGCTGACTACTTCATCAGGAGAGCCCGCATGAATCACGGCTCCCTGTTCCATCAATATTGCTTTATCTGCGAGTCGAATATGACTAGGTCTGTGACTCACCATAATAATTGAACGACTGCCTTTGATTTTTTTAAGTTGTTCAACGAAGCGTTTATCGGATTCGTCGTCCAAAGAGGCTCCGGGTTCATCCAGTAAAAGTATTTTTGCCGGGCTGACAAAGGCTCTGGCCATTGATAGAGAGCGAAGAAAGCCTGGGGGCATTCGATCTATAGTGGTATCGCCAATTCTTGTGTTGAGTCCTTCTGGTAACGCCATAATTTCTTCCAATACGCCAGCTTCTGCTGCAGCGTTACGTATCTGTTCATCGGTGGCTAAACTGTTATTCAGGCGAATATTTTGGGCAATGGTGCCGTGGAACATATGTATCTGCTGAGGGACGTAAGCGATGGCTCGTCTTAGATCCATCGCGTTAAGTTGTCGCAGATCCATTCCGTCGAGTTGAAGCGAGCCGGCTTGTGGTGCGTACATACCGGCAATCATTTTGATCAGTGTTGACTTGCCGGAGCCTGTATTGCCGCTTATCGCTACCATTTCTCCAGGTTTGATCTGGAATGATACGCCTAGTAGCGCAGGGTCTCTGTCAGGCCCGTAGCGAAAGCTGACCCGCTCTATGCGGATATCACCGATGAGCTTTTCAAGAATGAGCCCTGATTTACCGCTTGAACGCTCATTCTTCAGTTTCATCAATTGGTTGATCTGTCGGATAGCCTTGATAGTTTGCTGAAATTTAGAAAATGAGAGAAATGCGCTTTGCAGAGGGGATAATACCCGCCAAACCAGTGCCATGATGGCGATCAATGCACCGATGGTCATCTCCCCAGCCATTACTTGCATGGTGCCTACGCCAAGCACGGCTACGCCGGTAAAGGTCATCATGCCCTGCGCAAGATTGTTCATAACGTTGTTAGAGAGGAATGTTTGATAGTTGGATAGAACTGATTCGCCTGAGTTCTCTCTGAAGCGTTCCCACCAGACCGTTTCGCCGCCAATGGATTTGATCTCTTTGCGCCCGGCGACAGTTTGCATAATAATTCGCTGTTTTTCAGTTCTGGCTTTGCCAGCACGCACTATTTTGCTGTTGAGCATAGGCATCCAGAACAGCCCCAGCATGATAAATCCAATCACCATTGCCAGTGGTATTAGCGCTATCACGCCGCCAAGGATGCCGATGACAGTAAGAAATAAAATGACAAATGGAAGTTCTAGGGCGATGGCAGCGCTGGGGCCGGTGAAAAAGTCTCTGACAGAGTCAAATTGTTTTAGACGTGACAGTTGTGCCGCTACAGTCGAGCGTTCGGTGTAGAGCGGTGGCAGGTAGAGCATGCGTTTAAAGGTTTCTACGCCTATTAGGTAATCAAGTCGCCCAGCGGTTACACCGAGTAGTTTTGCGCGTAGATAGCGTAAGCCAAGATCAGCGGCTAAAAGAATAGCTGCTCCTGTGATCAGAAAGGGCAGGGTTTCTGCAGATTTTGCACCGATAACTTTGTCATAAATTACCATAATAAACAGAGGTACGAGAAGGGCTACAAGGTTGATAATGAAGGTCATTCCAAGCAGGTGAATGATCATCTTATTGAAACGTTGTAGTAGGTTACCAAACCAGTCGTTACTGAGCTCTGGGGTGTTGCTACCGTGATGGGCGTGGTTATCTGTAAAAAGATAAACGGTGCCTTGCAGGTTTAGTTCTTCAGTGGTTTCGTAGCTGTCATTTTGTGGATCATAGAAGAATGTTTTTTCCTCTTCTAAGCCTTGAAGTAGTAGTACATGGTTGTTATCAGAGATGAAGAGGGCTGGATAAAGCTCTTTTTTAAGATCGGAAATTGTGGTCTTAACCGGCGTGCTTTCGTAGCCTAATGTGGCCAATATATTGCGCAGATCAATCAGGTCTATCTGCGCAGAAAAGTGCGGTAGGGCTTCGACAAGCTCTTTCGCATAATTGTTCCAGCCGAGCTCCCTTAATAGAGGGAGCAGGCAGGCAGAAAAAGGGGATACCTCTTTAAAAGCTGTTTCGGTTTTGTTTCGAAGGTCATCGGCAAGTTGCTCTGAGGCCATCATTGGACGCGGGCTACTGCTCATTCAATTATACCTTTGCCTGTGAATTGGCTTGTGCAGCCTGGGAAGCAATATAGGGATCTACATACTCTTCAAGGTGACCCTCTTTCAGAATGTATTGGCGATCGCATATGCGTAAAAATGAGGGGCGGTGGGTGACAATAATCATTGTGCGAGATCCGCGCATTTTTTTGATTACATTGAGTAAACGTCCGTCATTTTTGATGTCGAAATTTGCATTGGCATCATCGAACAGAATGATTTTGGGGTGTCCGACCAATGATCGCACCATGATTATTTTTTGTCGTACGCCTTCAGAAAGGGTGTCTACAGCAGCGCCGCCAACCTGTGTATCTAATCCATCTGGTAGTCGAGCCACAATCTCTTCTAAACCTAAAATCTTTGATAGCTCGAGAGCTTCCTGCAGAGCTTCACCTTCTCGATACAGAGTCATGTTCTCTAGAATAGAGCCTTCGAATAGAATACCTCGCTGAGGCATGATGCCGATTTGAGCGCGAAGAAATTCCAGGTCATATTCTCTTATATCATGATCATCCAGGTATATATCTCCCTTCTCGGGTTTCAGAAATCCAGAGAGGAGACTGATTAGTGTGCTTTTACCACTACCGTTGTTGCCCGTGATGCCAATGGTTTCTCCAGGGTAGGCCGCCAATGAGAGATTCTTAATAAGATCGAGCTCTTGTCCTGGGTGTTTGAAGCTGATATTACGGATTTCTACTTTTCCGCTTAAGCCTGATTCTTTGCGAATCTCGCCGCCACTTTCTCTCGGTTGTTGGTAAAGGGTTTCGATTTTTTTCAGTGCCATACGTAACGTTTGGAACTGAGACCAGAACCCCATGGCTTTTAAGCCCGGTTGCAGAACTCGGCTGGATAGCATTGTTCCCGCAGCTAACGCGCCTACAGTCAGATCACCGCTGATAACTGAGATGCTACCTATACCAACAAATGCTACTACGGCCAGCTGTGAAAAAGTGGCGCCGATACCCTGAACTATGCTGTTTATTCGACTCAGATCGTAAATGCTTTCAGCTGATTGGTGTTGTAATCGTTCATAGCGTCGCAACATCAGTGCTTCCATCGCCATAGACTTTATGGTGTGAATTCCTTTCAGGGTTTCAATAATAAAGTTTTGTCGTCTGTCTTCCATAGTTGAGCGGGTTTCGAGTGCGTTACGCAACTGTCGACCGGTAATGACGGCAACGATAAAGAAAATCATTAATAGCGTTAGGGGTATCAGTATTAGCGGGCCAGCGATGACCCAGATGAGTGCTAAGAATAAGAGGACAAAAGGTAGATCCATGACGAGTAGGATAGATTGGCCCGAATAGAACTCCTGGATTTGTTCAAGGGCTTGAGTCTTATCAAGGTAATAGCCAGCAGGCTCTTTTTCGAAAGCTGAATTGTCGGTATTTAAAATATGATTCATCGCTTTGAGGCTTTCACGATGATCAAATTGTGCGCCGCTCCAGCTGAGTAACGTCGAGCGAAAAATCCGCAGGGCTGTATCTAGTACAACTACCCCCAGCATGCCCAATATGAGGAATATAAAGGTCTCAGTTGCTTGATTAGGAATGATACGGTCATACACTTGAAGTATAACTGTAGGAAGGGCTAGGGCTAGGATGTTAATGGCCAGGGATGAGAGCAACACAACGGGGTGACTCCATGTGCCTGGTGTTTTTAGCTGTTTAATTGAAAACTGTTCTGACCTATTCCTACTCATGTGAGCTCTTATATACCAGGGCGTAATGCAACATATTGAATTGAGACAATTTTGTCTCGCATTATATTGCATCTGTTTGGTCTTATTCTCAAGGCCTTCGATATTTTTAAGTACTCTGAATAGACTATTTCGTGAGAAAGGTTATTTAGGTTTATATGTAGTTGAGGCGAGATATGGCTGATCAAGAAAACACTTCCCCTGAATCCTTACGCGAAGCGGCGTCAGCGGATTTATTTAATCAGGAAGCGGCTGCGCATATAAATCCTAACCGGTCTGAGGCTGAAGAGATCTTTGGGCATAACGTTCTTAGTCCGGAAGAGCTTTTTAAGCAAAATATTCAAGGTCGGATTGATGACGATCTGGATGACTGGGTTCTTTCAGAGTTGCAGTCGGATGGTTTTAATTTCGAATTAAATCATGATCTGCTGTCATCGTTGACAGCGCAGGGATCCCTTCCTGCAGGAACTCAAATCGCTACTCTCTCTATTCCTGTTGAAGGTGCCGATTTCTCTTTTATTCTGGATGATGGTCAATTCATTATTAATGGAGATGCTCTTTTTCTGAAGAGTGAGTTAACAGCTCAGCTAGGTGAACTGTATTCACTCAATGTGAATGCGGTCAGTAATACGAGTGAATTCGCGATAGACGTTCCGCTTACAGTCAATTTTGATGGGTTGGCGGAGCTTGTAAATGAGATTAATGCCGACATTGTTAATGTTGCTCCAGATGATATAAGCCTCAGTCAAATGTCTATTGATGAGACATTACAACCTGGTGATGTGGTTGCAACACTTACAGCCACTGATTTTGACAATGTTGATGGGTTTCAGTTTGAGCTAACCGGTGAGGGAGCTGATCTATTTGAAATAGTCGGTAATGAGCTGGTCGTTAAAGTCGGTGCCTCCTTTGATTATGAAGCTCAGTCAAGCCTGCCAGTTGAAATTACAGTTACCGACGCTGGAGGGAAGAGCTTTACTGAAACGGTTTCTATTGATGTTAATGATATTAATGAAGCCCCGGTTTTATCCTCGGCCTCTTTTCAAGTTGACGAAGGGGATTCGATTGTTAATGGAGAGCTGGAAGCGGTAGACCAAGATTTTTCTGAACAACTGTCATTTGTTATTGCAGACGGCTTTTCTCTGCCTCCAGGTTTTGAACTGACGGTCGATGGAGACTATAGCTTTGATCCGGATAATGTGGCCTATCAACATCTGGGTGTAGGCGATTCTCAGGTTTTGACTATCCCTGTCAAAGTTGTCGATTCTGGCGGTCTGGAAAGTAGTGCTGAGATTAGGATTAGTCTTGTCGGAACGAATGATGCCCCTGTTGCTGATACAGATGTAATTGTTGTCACAGATGAAGGTGCTAGTTCCATCTCTGGGCAATTAACGGCCTCTGACGTGGACGGCGATAGCGTTAGCTTCAGTGCCGACAGTCTGCCTGCGGGCTTTACTCTGGAATCCGATGGCTCATACCGCTTTGATCCTGCTGATCCAGCATATGATGGCATGGCTATAGGTGATAGCCAGACACTGTCAATTCCAGTGACGGTTACTGATGAGCATGGTGCCACGGATTCCCAGCAGATCCAGATTACGGTGAGTGGTACTAATGATGAACCGGTAGCTGGTATCGATATTATGGCTCATGTCCTTGAAGGCGATAGTGCCATCTCCGGCCAACTGACCGCCTCCGATGTCGATGGCGATAGTGTGAACTTCAGTGCCGACAGTCTGCCCGCTGGCTTTACCTTAGAGAGTGATGGTTCTTACAGTTTTGATCCTGCGGACAGTGCTTATGACGGTATGGGGCTTGGCGATAGCCAGACCCTAACGATCCCGGTCACTGTGACCGATGAAAACGGTGCGACCGATAGTCAGCAGATTCAGGTAACGGTTACCGGTACCAACGATGCGCCGGTTGCCGGTGCGGATGTGACGGCTAATGTTGCCGAAGGTGATTCTGCTACCTCTGGTCAATTGACTGCGTCTGATGTAGACGGCGATAGCGTTAGCTTCAGCGCCGACAGTCTGCCCGCCGGCTTCACATTAGAGAGTGATGGCTCATATAACTTTGATCCCGCCGATGCGGCCTATGACGGCATGGGTGTGGGCGATAGCCAGACCCTGACGATCCCGGTCACTGTGACCGATGAAAACGGTGCGACTGACTCACAACAGATCCAGGTAACGGTCACCGGTACTAATG
>JAGPUU010000168.1 GCA_018067325.1 Amphritea sp. | reverse complement strand
GTCTGCGATGAAAAGCTGGGCATGGTACCTAATGTACTGACCGCCTACAGCCAGAACGCAGCTCAATTAGACGTATTCTCTAAGTTTTATAATGAGCTTATGTTCGGCGAAGGCAATCTGACGACACTGGAACGCGAGATGATCGCTGTTGCTGTGTCCTCACAGAATCACTGCTTCTACTGCATCGTCGCCCACGGCGCTGCGGTTCGTACCTATTCTGAAGACCCTGCTCTGGGCGAACTGATGGCGATTAATTATCGGGCTGCAGAGCTGTCTCAACGACATCGTTCGATGCTCGATTTTGCCGTAAAGATGACCGTTGCAGCAGATTCAATTGAAGAGGAAGACCGTCAGGCACTACGTGATGCCGGCTTCTCCGACCAGGATATCTGGGATATCGCCAACATAGCCGGTTTTTACAATATGACTAACCGAGTTGCCAGTGCGGTAGATATGCAACCCAACCCTGAGTATCACGCACAGGCGCGTTAACCGAATTAACTATCTTAATTAAAGCGAGAGTCCCGACTGATCAAACTGACAGACTGGGTAATAAAGTTCTCCGCTGATAAGAATAAGGAAGGGATATAGCAATGAGTAATGCAAAACCCAGTTATACAAGCGGTACTAGTAATAAACCGCTACTAGGCATGACCATCGGCGATAAGTTCGATGAAATCTGTGCCACCTACCCTGACAATGATGCATTGATTGTTCATTATCAGAATATTCGCTGGACCTACGATGACTTGCGCCAGCAAGTTGAACAGTGCGCCCGCGCCCTTCTAGCTGTCGGCGTTAAAGCCGGTGACCGAGTAGGTATGTGGTCGCCAAATAGCTTTCAGTGGACCGTCACTCAGTTCGCTACAGCTAAAGTTGGCGCCATCCTGGTGAATGTGAACCCAGCATACCGACTGCACGAACTGGAATACTCACTGAACCAGTCAGGCACTAAGTTCCTGGTAACTGCTGATAGCTTTAAGTCTTCTAATTACACTCAGATGCTGCTGGAACTTGCACCAGAATTGAATAGCTGCGAAAAAGGCCAGCTTAAATCAGAGAAACTGAAAACACTGGAATGCATTATTAACCTGTCGGAAGAACAGCACCCAGGTATGTGGCGCTGGAACGATTTCGTCGAAGAGGCTAGCAAGGTAGAGCTATCAGAAGTCGAAGCGATCCAGTCAAAACTGCAGTTCGATGATGCAATCAATATTCAATACACTTCGGGTACCACGGGCTTTCCTAAAGGAGCAACCCTAAGTCACCACAATATTCTTAACAACGGCTATTTTGTTGGCGAAAGTCAGAACTTAACCGATAAAGACCGCCTGATCATTCCAGTGCCACTCTACCATTGCTTTGGCATGGTTATGGGTAATCTAGGTTGCATGACTCATGGTGCAGCCATGATCTATCCGACTGACGGTTTCGAGCCTAAGGCAGTATTGGAAGCGATTCAGAAAGAGAAGGCCACTGCGGTATATGGCGTTCCGACGATGTTTATCGCCGAGCTAGAAGATCCTGATTTTGACAGTTATGATCTATCTTCCTTGCGCACCGGCATCATGGCTGGCTCCATTTGTCCGGCTGAGGTGATGAAAGCGGTCAACACAAAGATGAATATGCAAGAGGTTCAGATCGCCTACGGAATGACTGAAACCAGCCCGGTATCAACTCAAACTGCCGCCGACGATCCGTTCGAGAAGCGAGTGACGACTGTGGGCCGTACTCAGCCCCATCTGGAAACCAAGATCATCAACGCAGCCACTGGACGAACTGTTGCCCGCGGTGAGATCGGTGAGCTTTGTACCCGTGGTTACAGCGTAATGCTGAAATACTGGAACAACGAAGAAGCGACCAAAGGTTCTATCGATGTCAACGGCTGGATGCATACCGAAGATCTGGCAACCATGGATGAAGAAGGTTATATCCAGATCGTTGGTCGTATCAAAGATATGGTTATCCGTGGTGGTGAGAACGTCTATCCAAAAGAGATTGAAGAGTTCCTATACACTCACCCGGGCATCAGCGATGTTCAGGTGACCGGTGTACCGGACAAAAAGTACGGTGAAGAACTGATCGCCTGGGTTAAACTCAATGGCGATTCCGATAGCGTTACTGAAGAGCAACTTCGGGCTTTCTGTAAGGGCAAGATCACTTACTTTAAAGTACCCCGTTACTTTAAATTCGTGGAAGAGTTCCCGATGACGGTTACCGGTAAGATCCAGAAGTTCAAGATGCGCGAAGTCTCTATCAAAGAACTGGGATTAGATGATATCTAATACTGTTTTTTTGGTCTGATGAACATACGGGGGCTCCCTAACAAGAGCCCCCGTTTTAGATTAAGCAATCGGTAAAATAACAACAGGGATAGACGATGGGCATAGATCAGCACTACAGCGATCATATGGATGAAGAGACACTGCTCTCTCAACTGCGCGAACGCTACCCCGAAGGGCCAACCATCTATCAACTGGCCCCCATAGACCAGCTCCATATTGGTGGCATCAAAGCCTCTGAGAAACTGCTGCTACAACTGGAGGAGATACAGCCAAAAAGGATTCTTGAGATTGGCTCCGGCACTGGCGGTCTGATGCGCCTGATCTCTAACCGTTTTAACACAGAAATATCTGCTATCGAAATAACCACAGTTGATATTACCCACCGGTTTAATACGCTCAACCGATCAATAACTGAACTGTTCAACAAAGACATTTCCGTTAGAATAGTTACCTGTGATGCACAACAGCTCCCTTTTGCTGATAATAGTTTCGATTGCATCATCTTTCAGCACAGTCTGCTGAATATACCCGATACAGAAGACTGTCTGCGCGAGTGTCGCAGGGTTATGGACACAAACAGTACTCTCTTGCTCCATGAAGTAATTCAAGGCCCTAATCCGAAGCAGATGCGCTACCCCGTACCTTGGGCGCGTACCGCCGATCAATCTCATCTGCTTACCCTGACAGAGTTAACTCAACGATTGGAAGTGAGTGGTTTTACCCTGGACAATACTGATCACTGGACAGAAGAGGCACTAGCCTGGCGCAAACGGCAGACGAGTAAAGAAAAAAGCACCGACACAGCCTCCCCTAATAAAGCTCCTCTCATCTCACCTGCTCAGATTTTAGGTGATGATTTTAACAAAATGGCACCGAATCTTATCGCCAACCTAAGCGGCGGCTCCATAGAAGTTTGGCAACTCAGCTGCTCCCTGCAAACGGCATAAATACTGCCATTTAGACCGCCTTTCCTGTATCCTTCGCGCTTCTGTCATTTTGACACTTCAGTTATAGAGAGAGTGCATGAAATTTACCGAGCTGGGCCTGTCGGCACCGATACTCAATGCCGTTACCGATAAAGGTTACGAGACCCCTTCTCCGATTCAGGCGCAGGCTATTCCTGCCGTACTGGAAGGCAAGGATCTGATGGCAGCAGCTCAGACCGGTACCGGAAAAACGGCGGGCTTTACCCTGCCGCTTCTCGAGTTGCTTAGCCGTGGTGAACGCGCCCAGGGCAATCAGATTCGCGCACTTATTCTCACTCCTACCCGTGAATTGGCCGCTCAGGTTGCTGAAAGTGTTCACGACTACGGTAAGCACCTGCCATTGAGATCCACCGCAGTCTTTGGCGGCGTGAGTATTAATCCGCAGATGATGCAGCTTCGTAAAGGTATCGATATTCTCATCGCTACCCCTGGCCGTCTAATGGACCTCTACAACCAAAACGCTGTTAAATTTAACAAAGTTGAAGTTCTGGTTCTGGATGAAGCTGACCGAATGCTGGACATGGGCTTTATCCACGATATTAAAAGAGTCATCAGCCTACTGCCGCAGAAGCGCCAGAATCTGATGTTCTCCGCTACCTTTTCTGACTCTATCCGTACTCTGGCAAAAGGCCTGGTCAATAACCCGGTAGAGATATCCGTTACACCGCGTAACGCAGCAGCAACCTCCGTGAAACAGTGGATCTGCCCGGTTGATAAGAAACAGAAAGCGCGCTTATTCACTGAGCTTGTTAAAGAACACCAATGGCATCAGGTACTGGTATTCACTCGCACCAAGCGAGGGGCAAACCAACTTGTTAAGCATCTGGACTCTGAAAAAATTAATGCCTCGGCCATCCATGGCAATAAGAGCCAGGGCGCACGAACCAAAGCGCTTGCAGAATTCAAGCAAGGTAAAGTGCAGGTATTGGTTGCAACTGACATTGCAGCACGTGGGCTGGACATTGAGCAGCTCCCTCAGGTAGTTAACTTTGACCTGCCAAATGTTGCTGAAGACTATGTCCACCGAATTGGTCGTACCGGCCGTGCTGGTGCAACAGGTCAGGCGATATCGTTGGTCAGCGCTGATGAGTTTGATCAGTTATCTGATATCGAGAACCTGATTGGTAAGATACTGGAACGTGAAGAGGTACTGGGATTCCAGCCATTACACAATCTACCCGAATCAAGCCTGAATACTCGTAAGCGCAAGCCTAATAAGCCCAAAAGACAGAGCACTGGGCATAAAGATGGACAACGCTCCTCCGATGTCGCCCGGGGCCATAAACCCACTGGCAAAAACAAACGCCACCGCGCCTCGGGTAGCAGCCAGGAACAGAAATCGACCGGCGGCAATGCCCCACAAGGCCAGAAAGCACAAGCTAAGCCTGCACAAAGAACTGCATCAGGCGCCAAGCCCTCAGGAAACAGCCAGCAACCAGCCAGTCGTGGCGGACGTTCTGGTAGTCGAACTAACAGTACAGCAAAACCAGGCCAACGCTCAGGTAATCGTTAGTCATCCCGGGGCTAAACGCCCCGGTAACTTCCAAGTTTTTACCTAAGTTGATAATTACAGACTGGAAATCATCCTCTCTGCAGGTATAGTTCTATCCTCAGCCCAAAAGTGATCTGAAAGGTAGCAGACTATGCGATTTCTTTTTATCGGTGCCGGTGGGATTGGTTGTTACTACGGTGCCAGACTCCAGCTTCAGGGACATCATGTTTGTTACCTGGCTCGTGGCGAACATCTACAAGCCTTGCAACAGAAAGGTTTGCGCGTAAGCCATCAGGATCTTAATTTTAACGCGCAGGTTGAAGCTGTCGATATTGAGGCCTTGAAGAAGGACTATCAATGCGCTGACTTTGACCTCATTCTGCTAACCCTTAAAGCAGGCGCGACTTCGTCAATTTTATCCCAGCTAGAGTCTTGGCTGACCTCCTCAGAAGTACCTATTTTATCTCTCCAGAATGGCGTAGATAATGAGCCGATGATCGAACAGGCTCTGGGACGCTATCGCACGTTGGGGGGGCTCGCTGTACGTATCGGCGGGCATATCATTGCACCTGGAAAAATAGAAGCTACAGGCCCCGCTCAGGTTGTTTTCGGTAGCTGGCCCAATCACAGCAGTACACAGATATTCAGCCCTGCGTCACTGACGTTATTTGCCGATGCATTCAACGATGCGGGCATCCCTGCGCGAATCAGCAACGACATACGCCATGAATTATGGCGCAAGCTTCTCATCAACAATGGGGTTAACCCCCTTTCCGCCCTGACTCGCCTTGATACCCGAAGCCTGACATCTCATCCTACCTATGGAAAAACAGTCTATCGGATGATGCAGGAAGTGGCCTCCGTATCGCAAGTTGATGATGTCGACCTAAGTCAGCAAGACATCGATGAGATGTTTGAACTGATTAGCAGCTTCGACGCTATCAAAACCTCGATGTTGGTAGATAAAGAGAAAAATCGACCGCTAGAACTAGACGGCATCAGTGGTGCTGTCATAAAGCGCGCACAACAGCTAGGCATTGATGTACCCAATACAGAACTGGTTCACGCACTGTTACAGCAACAAGAGTAAACCACCCTTTTTAAAAATATAGAAACTGGAATCTTATATGAATCTGCAACAGTTCATACAACAGCTTAATACCCCTGAAAATATAGACTTTGAAGATACAATGGCTGTTATCGCAGCGAGTTATGAATACTCCCCTAGCCGCTTCAACAATGGTGAAATCATCAATGAAGCGAGCACTAATGAAGGTTCTTGCAAGATCTTTGCCTTTGCCAAACTGAACAGCTTGTCAGAACAACAGACCCTCAACTGTTTTGGTCGTTTCTATCACAAAGACGTACTGGAAAACCCTCAAGGCAGTGATCATGGAAATATTCGAAACTTTATGCAGCAGGGCTGGAGTGGAATCAGTTTTGACCAACTACCACTTAAAGCGAAATGACATCACCGACACAGTAACGCATCAGAAAAAAGCAAAACCAGTCGCTGTCTCTAAATAAAGACATAAAAGTCGCATTAAGAAGACAAATTAAGACTTTTTCCTATATCTCCATTACAACAATATAGAGATACTATCCCCGTTGGATCAATACTCTTCAAGGACTGAAGAAACAACTGGGGGACAGGGAAGTATAAACGCGATAAGGATGTTACCTATCGGCAGGACGCTGACCGGTATTTCGCATGAAATTTCCAAGGATGGAAAGCCTCTTCCGGGATTTCGAAGAGGTTACAGTAAGGACCTGCTTATAGCTGGAATTTAAAAAAAGAGCTCATGGAATTGACGCTCTTTTTTTTCGTCTGCTCTTTTTTACTTAAGAGCAGCCACCTTTTTATTCAAATAACAGAACTGACCATTTTAATTGCCAGGCCCAGCAGCAGTACAGCGAACACCTTCTTCAATACCGGCACCGGGAGCAGATGAGCAACATGCGCGCCCAGAGAGGCCGTCAGAAAGCTCATCATAGAGATCAGAACCACACCCGGCAGATAGATAAAGCCGAACACATAATCGATATTTGAATCAACAGATAAGCCATTTACCAGATACCCTATAGTACCCGCAACTGAGATCGGCAGACCAATGGCCGCTGAAGTACCAATCGCTTTCTTTACATCAATATTATGCCAACTGAGAAATGGCACTGTCAGGGTCCCGCCACCAATAGAAACTAGCGCTGAGATACCCCCAATAATGCTTCCCGTTGCAAATAATCCGGCCCTTCCTGGTAATATCCGAGTCGGTTTAGGCTTCATATTTAGGAACATCTGAGTAGAGGCATACACCAGGAAGCAGGAAAAAAATATTCCCAACACCCTTGAACTAAGCACTGCTGCCAGAAAGGTGGCCAAAAATGCGCCGACAACAATTCCCGGGGCAATCAGTCTAACCACATCCCAGAGAACACCGCCCTTTTTATGGTGAGCACGCATGCTGGAGATTGAAGTAACGACTATAGAAGCCATAGACGTTCCCAGTGCCAAATGGACAACCTGCTCCAGTGGAATCCCCTGCCAGATAAACAACGAAGTCAGCGCCGGCACCATTACCAAGCCACCCCCAATCCCTAGCAGTCCTGCCAGAAATCCAACAACAGCTCCCAGAGCCATGAAGGAGACAATGAGTTCAATTTCCATATTTAGTACCTGTAAAAAGATAAAAAAAACCGCGACTATTGTCGCGGCTTTGGACGACATAACAAACCACTAAGCCAGCTTATCATCCGCCACTTTATAGTTGGGATCTTCAGCACGGTTAATCTCAACCACGCTGCCAGATTTTTCCAGTAGCTTAATACACTCAAAGCTCAGGTGACGAATATGAATATCGATGCCCGCTTTTTCATACCGTTCAACCAGAGAATCGATAACCTCAATACCAGAGTGATCCATTACACGGCAATCAGCGAAGTCAATAATCACCTCTTGTGGATCAAACTTTGGTGTGAAGTTATCCCTAAAAGTCTTCACTGAGCCAAAAAACAGCGGACCGTTTGGCTTATAAACCTTAAGAAAACCGTTATTATGCATGCTGGTCTCTACCAGCATGTGCTTGGCATGTTTCCAGGCAAACACCAATGCCGATACAATTACACCTACAATTACGGCGATGGCCAGATCCGTCAACACAGTAACAACCGTTACGGTCACAACCACAATCGCATCCGATGGCGGAATCTTGCGCATCATATTAAGACTAGCCCACTCGAATGTTCCGATAACCACAATAAACATTACACCAACAAGCGCAGCCACCGGAATAATCTCTATCCAACTGGAGCCAACCATAATAAACAGCAGCAGGAAAAGCGCTGCGGAAATACCCGATGCACGCCCTGTTCCGCCGGAGCTTATATTAATCATGCTCTGGCCAATCATCGCACAACCGCCCATACCACCAAAAAAGCCGGTCGCAACGTTAGCAACGCCCTGGCCTACGCACTCTTTGTTACCTCGGCCACGGGTCTCAGTAATTTCATCAATCAGGGTTAGAGTAAGAAGGGACTCAATCAGACCAATTGCAGCCAGAATCAGCGCATAAGGGAGGATAATTTTCAACGTTTCAAGGTTGATATCAACCATAGGGATATGAAACTGTGGTAGCCCCCCTGCTATGCTCGCTGTCGCATCACCCGTCATATCAACAAGCACATCCTGCACACTACGGGCAGAATCAATATCCAGACCGATAACGATGCCTGTCACAGCCAGAATCGCAACCAGCGTCGATGGAACCGCCGTCGTTAACTTAGGTAGAAAATGGATAATCGCCATCGTCAATGCAACCAATCCTAGCATGACAGCCATCTGTCCACCCTGCATCCAGCCCAACACGCCGTCGGCATCAGCAATCTGAAACTGCTTCATCTGGGCGAGAAAGATAACAATAGCCAAGCCATTAACAAAACCCAGCATGACAGGGTGTGGCACCATTCGGATAAACTTACCTAAGCGAAATATTCCTGCCGCAATCTGGAGAATACCCATCAGTACAACAGTGGCAAAAAGGTACTCAACGCCATGTTGTGCCACCAGACTAACCATCACCACCGCTAATGCACCTGTAGCTCCGGAAATCATACCCGGACGGCCTCCGATAGAAGCAGTAATCAGTCCCACCATGAACGCAGCGTAAAGACCGACCAGAGGGTCAACACCAGCCACAAAAGCAAAAGCCACAGCTTCCGGAACCAGCGCCAGCGCTACCGTAAGGCCTGATAGCACATCGGCTTTCATACTTTGAGAACGTTTATAGATCAACTGCAGCATAATAGAACGCTTTTCCTGAGTGAGTGGGAGGCTGGATAAAGTGCGCGATTATAGCATTGTGCAGTCGCACAAAACAGGGCTAGGGACGGATATGGGATAGGAGTTTTTTACGTAGCAAACTCAGATTTGTTGCCGCTATATCAGCAGCCAGAACCCTGACTGCAGAAGAGATATGCGCTTCATAATGATTTTGTAACTGAGCCAGGTTTTTCCAGGCCGGTGGAAAGTGCTCAGCGTGACTCACCATCCCGCCATAAGAATCTGGCACCATATACCGCACTGAAGCTATTCCTGACAGAATCAACCGAGACAGACACATCGGACAAGGCTCAAGGGACACCAGCATGGTTAATTGGGCAGGAGGGTAATCTAGCCCCCGCTCCAACTGATCAACCAACAGCATCTCTGCATGAGCGCTACTGTTATAGCCAGAATTGAAGACCCGATTCTCAGCTTGAGCTATTACCTCTCCCTGTGAATCAATCAGAATCGCAGCGACACCATAATTACCCTGCTCAAGCGCGTCGAGTGCTAGCCGGCAACAATAGAGACCATTAACATCATCACGGAAGCCAGGTTCAGACTGTAACCGGTCCAACCGCTGAATAAGTTCAGCTATAGGAAATGCCGCCATAGGCTCGCCTCTTTATTCTATCAATCTAAGCTGCTCGACAGACTGAGGGTTGCGCGGTTTAAGCCGATAGCCAACCCCGATCAACCTTACTGCCTTACCACCCCGAAGCCATGCTTCACGGCACAGATGCTCATAGAGCGCCAGCGGACATTCAGATGTACTTTGCTCAACAGTGGTCTGAGTAAAGTCTGAAAACTTCAGCTTTATAACCGCTCCAGCTATCTCACGCTGCTTACTGTGCTTTTGAAAACGTTGTTCAAGTTCATCAAGCATAGCAGGTAACTGATCGGCACAACTCTGCTGATCAGGCAGATCACTTGAAAACGTATGCTCCACACTGATCGACTTACGTTCACGACTCACACGAACAGGACGATCGTCTTCGCCCCGGCTCAGCTCATAAAGCCGCTTACCGAACCGTCCAAAACGGTCCACTAAGTGCGCCATACTTAGCTGACGAAGATCAGCACAGGTTTCGATGCCCATCTGCTGTAATTTGCCAGAAGTCACCTTCCCTACACCATAGATTTTTTTTACCGGTAATTGCAGAATAAATGCATCCATCTTATCCGGAGTGATAACACAGAGCCCATCGGGCTTATTCCAATCACTGGCGATTTTAGCTATGAATTTATTCGGCGCCACACCGGCTGATATGGTTATACCAACTGTGTCACTTACCCTTTGCCTGATCTCCTCTGCAATCAAGGTCGCGCTACCCCCAAAAATAGAGACCCCGGTTACATCAAGATAGGCCTCATCCAGAGATAGCGGTTCAATCAGATCGGTATAGTCAGCATAAATGGCCATAATCGCCGCGGAAGCCTGGCGGTATTTCTCCATACTTCCAGGGATGACGGTAAGGTCAGGGCAGAGCTTTAAGGCATGGGCAGTCGCCATTGCCGAATGAATTCCAAACTTTCGGGCCTGATAATTACAGGTGGATAGCACCCCGCGACGATCAGAGGAACCGCCAATAGCCAGGGGAATATCTCTTAAAGCTGGATTATCCCGCATCTCGACTGCGGCAAAGAAACAGTCACAATCACAGTGGATTATTTTTCGTTGAAGCTCATCTGTCAGCTGATCTATCACTAATGGCGGCCCGGAAACTTTCAATCAGTAAATCCAAGCCTACTATTAAATACTGTACAAAAGAACAGTTTTTTACTCTATAGATTTTTTTACGTTATCAATATTTTGATTTAACCAATCTGGATTAATCGCTCCCCACTGGTCAATCACATAATACCCATCGTTATTACGACGCCCATCCTGTTTGAAATAGATATTCACTCCCATACCTGGTATCGCTTTAATTACATCCTGAATAGTCCGACGAGGCCAGCCTGTTTCAGACATCAGAACGGGCACACTGGGTTTCTCCAGAGTAGAAACCAGATGAGCAATCAGGAGGCGACGAGCAAATGTTGCATTCAGTGTGTCCATTGAAATTCTATTCCTTTAGATGAACGTTAAGCACAAATAACAATTCTGATGCTAGCAAAGCGGAGCGTCAAGGCAACCAAACCAAAAATATTGTCCCTGAGCAATTAATAATTAAGTAAACATCACAAGATGGTATCCAGAGTCATACCAAGATCTGGATAAATTCGCCAAAGACGAAGTAACCTTCTACTCTGTAAGTAATTAATCAGAGGAAACTTCAGATGGAAGAAGATTCTAAAAAAGACCAGCTGGAACAGCACAAC
>JAGPUU010000164.1 GCA_018067325.1 Amphritea sp. | reverse complement strand
AAGTCCAGATTCAGTGGTAACAACACCTTCTTTCTTTCCATTTTCAGCCATGTACGCCTGGCCTTTAGCTAAGTTACCCTCAGCCATTTTGGTTACAGCCGCCTGCTGTTGCTCAATCTTTTTCTTTTGGAAGGCCATCATAGTCGCTTCAACTTCTTCCGGCTTCAGCAATGGCTCTGCACCCGAGTAAACGGTCTCAACAGCACGACGCAGAGCGTCTACATCCAGCTCTTCTACATCTGATTTAAGGCGCTCACCCAACATCAGACCCAGGCTGTAGCCCAGCTTCTGCTGCTCAGTTTCCAGGGTATAAGGTTTCTCAACCTGTGCAGCCGGCTCTTTATCAGCGCTACATCCCACCAATACAATACTTGCTACGGCCACGGCCACCAGCGTCTTTTTCATTGTCATTCCTTTAATCCAAAAGTCAGTTATCAGCGATTAGTAAGCCATTAAACTGAAAAGTTCCGTTAAATACTACCGTTCACAGCGGCTTTATCGCTTAATTGAGTTAATAAAACCTGTAACTCTCCTGTCCCGCCTGTTCCTGTATCCGCCGCGACACAAAGGTTTTGATACCTAAGTCCTGATAGCTTAGCCGCTGTAGAGCAATGATCTTTTAGCTTAAATAACAATCCAATCTCCACCTTTTCCGCTGACAATTCGGCCGTTTTTAATTGTTGATAACAGCTTTCCTCTTCAACTGACCGCTTTGATTTCCGCAGTTGATAGCGAAGCGATCGCAGGGGTTCAAGCAGTTTCAAACGCCACTCTCGGCTATCGGCCTCGTCCAAATCCGCAGGTAAAACACGTCCCTGCTCGGCAAGCCAAAGTGCAAATAGCAGGCGGTTTACCCTCAGCTGAAAGCGATTTTGCAGTGCCTGACAGACCTCAGCTATTTCCGGATCGGAATAAACCTTGATTGCATAGTTCCAAAACTCATTATCTTCATTCATCTATGCTAAAATCCGCCGCCATGATTCAGTTAAACCAGCTTAGCTTACAACGTGGACACATGCGCCTGCTAGACAGAGCGCAATTAACTATCCACGCCAACCAGAAAGTCGGCATTGTCGGCGCCAATGGCGTTGGAAAATCCTCTCTTTTTAAACTCATCCTCGGCCAGCTTCAGCCCGATGAAGGCGACCTGCAGCTACCCAGCAACCTGACCATTGCCCACATGGCTCAGGAGGTCGGTGACAACGCTCAACGCGCCATTGATTATGTCCTGGACGGTGACAAGCGATTACGTAGCGTTCAGCAAGCCCTAGTAGATGCTGAACAGTCCGGGGATCATCACCGTATTGGTGAACTGCATGCTCAGCTGGATGCGGTCGATGGCTACACCGCCGAATCCCGAGCCCATCAACTGCTGAACGGTCTTAGTTTTACCACTGCCGATGGAGAACGACCGGTTAATACTTTTTCCGGCGGCTGGCGCATTCGTCTTAATCTGGCTCAGGCATTGATGAGCTACTCTGACATTTTGCTATTGGATGAACCCACCAACCACCTGGATCTGGATGCAACTATCTGGTTGGAGCAGTGGTTGCGAAACTATCAGGGTACCCTACTGCTTATCTCCCATGACCGGGATTTTCTGGATGCGGTCAGCACCCATATCGTTCACATGTACCATCAGAAAACTGAACTGTATAAAGGCGGTTACAGCGACTTTGAACTGCGCAGGGCTGAACGATTAGCTCAGCAGCAATCGCAATTTGAAAAACAACAGGTCAGAATTGCCGAAATAGAAAGTTTTGTTAATCGGTTTAAAGCCAAAGCAACCAAAGCTAAACAGGCCCAGAGCAGGGTTAAAGAACTTGAGCGGATGGAGCTTATCGCTCCGGCTCATGTGGATAGCCCGTTCACCTTCTCGTTTCAGTCATCGGATAAAATATCTTTTCCCCTGTTGAGCCTGGATGATTGTGCATTGGGCTATCAACAACCGGTACTGAACAATGTAAAGCTGACGCTATCGCCCGGCGACCGTATCGGCCTTCTCGGTCCCAACGGGGCGGGTAAATCGACCCTTATTAAAACCCTGACCCAAGACCTGCCTCAGATTAATGGCCTATATAAAGCAGGCGAACACCTGAAAATTGGCTATTTTGCGCAGCACCAGCTTGAAGCCCTGGATCTTGAAGCGTCACCGTCGCTGCATATCCAGCGCATATCTCCCAAAGCTAGTGATCAGGAGATCAGGAACTATCTGGGTAGTTTTGATTTCAATGGTGATCGGGCGTTAGAACCCGTCAAATTATTCTCCGGAGGGGAAAAGGCCCGGGTTGCCTTAGCACTTATCGCCTGGCAGCGTCCTAACCTGCTGCTATTAGATGAGCCGACAAACCATCTAGATCTTGAAGTCAGACACGCTCTGACACTAGCCTTACAAAGTTTTGAAGGCGCCTTGATTCTGGTGTCCCACGACCGTCACCTGCTACGCAATACCGTTGACCAGTTTATGTTGGTTGCCAATGGCAGCGTAACCCCTTTTGACGGTGATATGGATGACTATCAACAATGGCTGGCCACGCAGCGCCGGACACAGAATCAAACGATTGATACTCCGAGGGAAAATCGTTCAGTCAGTGCCGCTGAAAAGAAAGAGCAAAAACGTCTTGAGGCTGAGCGCCGTAAAGCCCTTCGGCCATTACGTAACGCTGTTGATAAGCTCGAAACAGAACTGGATAAGACCACAGCCAAGCTACAGCAACTGGAAAGCCAGCTTGCAGATAACAGCCTTTACGAAGAGGTTAACAAAGAGAACTTGAAGAAACTGTTGCAACAACAGGGCGAACTGCAGCAAAAATCCGAAAAAATCGAAGCTGACTGGCTGGATAAACTCGAGGAACTGGAGCAACTGGAAAGTGAAACAACGATCTGAGCGATCGTTGTTTCAACACTGACTCTAACGGGCGAACCCGGATAAAGTCAGTGTGCATGCATTATGGTATGTACCAGAGAATCGAGCTCTACCCGACTTTCCGTCACTTGCTCCAATACACTATCAATATCCGTCTGAGTCAGCTTCAGCTCAGCAAGAACTGTCTCTGGAACTGATTCAACTGGCCCATCTGCCATCTCCAGTGCACGCAAACCACGACTCACAATATGTAGCAACTTCGCTTCATGACTGGCAAGCCCCTCATAAGCCAAATCATTATGATGGCGCACTGCTTCAACAACGACATCTGGCAGTCCCCAGTTTTCCAGAAGCCAGCTTCCGACCTGCTCCCGGGTTACATTCAGTACCTGTTTCTCGACAAACTCCAGGGGCATATGTGGATTCGCTTCGATATAACGTGATAACAAAGAAAAATGAGGCGGAAACAGGTGCGCAAGTATCAGGTATCCGAAGTTTTGCAGTAAACCGGCCAGATAAACCAGACCGGGTTTGGGCCTGATCTCCGCTGGCATTTTTTTGCACAAGAGCTCAGCGGCGGCAGCGGTATAGACTGACTGCTGCCAGTATGGAACACCGTCACGGGGAGTATCTTCCGGTACTGACAACGCTTTACCCATAGCCACACCTAGTGCCAGATTAACCACCAGATCAAAGCCTAAAACACGAATCACCGCATCTTCAACGGAATGTACGTCACCAGGCGCTGCATAGTAGGGAGAGGCAGCCCAGCTCATAACCTGAGCAGCAAGACTGGCATCACCACGGACAAGGGGGACTAGGTCATCGATTCCCGCCGCCGGATCAGAACGCAGCTCAACCAGCCGTTTCATCGAAGGCGGTAATGAGGGTAACCCTAAAGTATCCTCTAGCCGCTGCTGAATTCTCAATGTTGTGAAACGTTCAACAGCGCGGGTAATGACCTGTTCATCATTACCATCGGGCTGCTGTTGATTGATTCCGCTGACCGTCAATCCTAAGGCACAAAGCGATACATGGTCCTGAAACCATTGTTTTTGAGCCACAAAGGTTAAACCGGTATAGGGTTCTATAACTTCAAGCTTGTCGTAGTCAGCGATTGACTGGTCTATATAAACCGGCAATTGAAAAAGCTTCTTCTGCCCGGCATTGATCTGTAACGCTGGCTGACCAAAAAACTTCATCGCATCCTGCCCTCTGACAGGTTGCAGATGACGGCCTGAGTGTTTCCAAATGCTAACCAGATTTAGCAGCATATTGGCTGGCAAAATAACAAGCGCTTTGCCTTCATGGTCATTCAGTAACACTACTCGTGTCTCTTTGGCGTCACTGCCTGCGTTGTAGATAGGTTTGACTGCTATAGACAAAGGGGAATCTCCATTATCACTGTCCGTCGGAATGCTATCGGCCCGAACGGTTTGATCTTTAACTAACTCCAGTATAGATAAAGCAATGCTTGCCAGCACCACAGATGCTACCCATTTCGAGCGATGACTATAGCCCTTGATAATGATTAAGCATAGACATTACCGACAGTCCGTCAGTTCTCTCAAGCGCCTATTCAACCCTATGACTTTAAAGATAAATTTAATACAGCAACAACACTTTGCTTAAATTTCTGCTTTAATAATAACGGTTCCAATAACAGGCAATCGACCAATTTTTCTCAGGAATAAAGCTATGCGCAGACCTACTCTCTCTGTCATTTTGGGTACACTCGCCCTCCTTCCGACACTTTTATTCGCGGTCAATGAAGATTTAGCGCCGGAATCCGCTACCGGAACCCAGGTTCAGCAAAGTGTCGAAGCCCGGCATCAACTGGTCGTTACCGCCCATCCCTTAGCCACCCAAGCTGGGTATAGGGTATTACAACAGGGAGGTAGCGCCGCTGATGCAGCGGTTGCTGTTCAGGCAATGCTTACCCTGGTCGAGCCTCAGTCATCCGGCATCGGCGGTGGCGCATTCATGCTTTACTGGGATAACGCCAACAAGCAGTTGAAGGCATTCGACGGAAGGGAAACCGCCCCGGCATCCGCTGATGAAAACCTGTTTATGACTGACGCGGGAAAGCCGATGCGGTGGTGGGATGCGATGATTGGCGGCCGTTCGGTTGGTACACCTGGCGTTCTGGCGATGCTAGAACTGAGCCAGAAGCAATACGGGAAAGTGCCATGGGCCTCGCTATTCGACGATGCAATTAAAACCTCAGAAAGCGGTTTTAAGGTGAGCCCAAGACTCAATCAACTTCTTACCTCTAAAATAAACCCGGGCCTGGGGCGATACCCTCAGGCTCGTGACTATTTCTTTACGCCAGAGAGGGAGCCTTTACCCGTAGGGCACCAACTAACCAATCCAGAATTGGCAAACTCACTGCGTCAGATCGCTGAAAAAGGCGCAACGGCGTTTTATCAGGGAGAGCTGGCCGAGAAAATCATCGCCGCGGTAAAACAAGCGACTGATAACCCCGGTAAGCTTCAGTTAAGTGACCTTAAAAACTATCAGGCGGTTGAACGCCAGGCCGTTTGTCGCCCATTCAGAGATTATCGAGTCTGCGGCTTCCCGCCCCCCACATCCGGCGGCATAACAACACTGCAGATCATTAAACTTATGGAGCTGGCCGAGCCGAAGCAGCTACAACCGAACTCTATAGAATTCTATCAACTATTCACTCAGGCAAGTCGTTTAGCCTATGCCGACCGGGCACGTTATCTAGCTGACAGTGATTTTGTCGATGTCCCGATGGATCAGCTACTGAACGAAAACTATCTACGACAGCGCAGTATGCTGATCAACCCATTGACGGATATGGGCAAAGCCAACCCCGGTGAATTACCTAACAGGCTCAGCCGGGCTGATGACCAGTCTCCAGAACTCCCCTCCACCAGCCACTTTGTTATTGTCGACCGCTGGGGTAACGCCGTTTCTATTACCAGCAGCATCGAGATGGCCTTTGGTTCCACTCTGATGGCTGGGGGTTTTCTTCTAAACAACCAACTTACTGACTTTTCCTTCGTCGCCGAACAGGATGGAAAACCCGTTGCCAATCGGGTTCAGCCGGGTAAGCGTCCCCGCAGCTCAATGTCTCCCATAATGGTGTTTGATAAAAACCATCGCCTGGTCGCTGCACTCGGCTCCCCTGGGGGCAGCCGGATCATTAGCTATGTGGCAAAAAACCTCTACCTCAAACTCAGTTCTGATCTATCCCTGCAACAGGCCTTCAATACCCCTCACGTGGTTAATCGCAACGGCGTGACTGAACTGGAAGCAGGTACTTCCGCAGAGCAGCTTGCCGAACCACTCAAGACGTTGGGCCACGAGATAAAAATCAGAGACCTTAATAGTGGTCTGCATGGTTTTTTCCGCCAGTCTGATGGTTCCTGGAAAAGCGCCGTTGACCCCCGTAGAGAGGGTACCGCTCTAGGCGATTAAATTGCGATCCCGATACACGCATCTGCCCTCCCCTCAAAGCTGGCCAGATGCTTCCCCCCTGTAACCACTCCCTCTTTTTATAACTTCCCGAACCCCTCAATAAACCCATACCCATTTTGGGAGTTAATTTGTAAACATTTATCGACTTTAGTCGATATACTTAACATAGAAATTGTGCAGAGCACAAAAGAGTTATAACGATACCGATTGAGCCTATAAAAACAGCCTTTCATAATTCTGAAATCAGTTTCGTTTATATTTAACCTATTGATTTATAAATATATGGTGTATCGAAATGTCTAATTTGTTAATGGCTGGAAAAAAAGTTCTTATTGTCGGAATTGCCAACGATAAAAGCATCGCTTACGGCGTTGCAAAAAAACTGCACGAACAAGGTGCAGAGCTCGCAATTACTTATCTTAATGATAAAGCTGAGCGCTTTGTTCGCCCCCTTGCTGAAGAGGTCGGCGCCTCAATCATCATGCCTCTGGATGTTACCCAGGAGCAACAGATGGTTGATCTGTTTAAAGCGATAGAAGAAGCTTGGGGCTCTCTGGATGGATTGGTCCACTCCCTGGCCTTCTGTCCGCTGGAAGATCTCCACGCCCCTATCTCGGAATGTTCCAGAGAGGGCTTTGTCCAGGCAATGGATGTCTCATGTTTCTCTTTCATCCACATGGCCTCTTTTGCAAAAGACCTGATGAAAGATGGTGGTTCGATGATCAACTTCTCCTACCTGGGCAGCGCTCTGGCAACCGGCGATTACAACGTCATGGGCTGCGCTAAAGCAGCACTTGAAGCCGCTACTCGCTATTTGGCCCGTGATCTTGGTCCACGTCACATCCGCGTTAATTCGATCTCTCCGGGTACTATTGCGACTCGCGCCGCTGGCGGTATTAAAGATTTTGCCACTATGCTGGAGTACAACCAGCAAAGAGCGGTCGACCAACAGCTTCCAACTATCGAAGAGGTAGGTGATGCTGCGATGTTCTACCTAAGCGACCTGTCCAAAGGCACTTCCGGTAGTATCCACTATGTCGATCATGGTGTAGGTATCGTTGGTTAATAACCATCGTCTAAAGCACTAAAAAAACACCGCCATGCGGTGTTTTTTTTATTCAATTGCCCCACATTCTCTGCTAGCGACACAGACCTTAGTCGTATCTGAAGCGGCAATAAAGCACTACATTTTATAGGGGCTTATCTGCTAAAATATAATAAAGTTGGAAACCGGTACTCCGCTTCAACATAACAATAAATTCTGCAGGCAGGACGCAGGCACAAAAGCGAAGCCCCTTAATGAATACATACCCCAATCTCGATTTCTTTGAAGCTTTCCCCTGGAACAAAGGGTTTGAACTGGGAATACCCGCCATTGACGATCAGCATAAACGGCTAATCGTACTCATCAACCGACTCGTTAACACGCTGATTCATAACGAGCCGATGGAGATCAACGAAGCCTTTAATGAACTGGCAGAGTACGCCGATTTCCATTTTGTTACTGAAGAGGCCATCTGGGCCGAACACCTACAAGACGATGACTGGGTAGCCTCGCATAGCCATAATCACGCCTCCTTTCTTCCCGCGGTTAAAGCAATTCAGGAAAAGGAAGCTGGGCAGCCACTACACGAAGTCATTGAAAAGATTCTTCGTTTTCTGACCCGCTGGCTGGCATTTCATATCATTGATGACGACAAACGACTAGCGATCGCCGTCAAAGCTATCGAATCTGGCGTTGATATCAATGAAGCAAAAAAACGTGCTGAACTTGAGATGGACAGTTCGATCAACATACTGATCGATATCGTGCTCACCATGTATGACGGTCTTTCCTCTCGCACCCTGAATCTAATGCGAGAACGCCAGGCACGAATTGCGGCAGAAACTGAACTTAAGCAAGCCAACCAACAATTAGCCCGGCTATCAGTTACCGACCAACTCACAAGCTTATTTAACCGAAGACATTTCGATGACATATTGGATAAAGCGCTTAGAAGTTCTATCCGAGAACAGAAGCAGCTTAACTTCTTCTTACTAGATATCGATTATTTCAAACGCCTCAATGACCGCTACGGCCACCAACAGGGTGACATAGCGTTACAACAGGTTGCTCAACAATTACTGGCCCTCTGCCAACGCCCCACCGATTACGCGTTCCGATTAGGGGGGGAAGAGTTCGCAATACTCTCTATCACAGCCCCTGAAAGCGATGAGCGAGATTTTGCTGAAGCTATCTGTGATTCGATTGCCGCGTTATGCATTGAAAACGCGGATAGCAATCCTGCTGAGATCCTCACCGTGTCGGTAGGCTATATAAGCCGACTGCCGCAACCGTCTGATAACAAAGATAAACTCATGCAACAGGCGGACAAATACCTTTACTTCGCCAAACGAAACGGACGAAATCGAGTGATAAGCCAGGAGGACCTGAGCGACCAGCCCCTCCTCTCATCCGCCTGATCAATAGGAGCTATAGAGCTGAGATTTACCGAAGACGCCTCCACAAGAGTCTTTGTTCCTTAATCAAAGACTAATCCGAGCATTTGATACA
>JAGPUU010000138.1 GCA_018067325.1 Amphritea sp. | reverse complement strand
AGTAGAGCCGTCACTGGTGCCTATTTCCTGAGTAAAGGATTTATCAATTTTCAGCCGATCCAGAGGGAAGTGACGTAGGTTACTTAACGAAGAATAACCGGTACCAAAATCATCGATGGCTAAAATTATTCCCTGCTGTTTGATCTGTTTCATCATTTTAATGGCCGTCTCCATATCCCACATCAGAGAGCCTTCAGTTATTTCAAGTTCAAGGTCTTCCGGTTTGATGCCTACCTGTTGAACAATCTTTTCAACAATATTGCCCAGTTCTGGGTCAATAAATTGCAGTGGAGATACGTTAACGGCCAGGCGTAACGAGGGCAGACCTTCATCTTGCCATGCTTTGAGTTGCTTGCAGGCATTGCTCAGAACCCACTCCCCAATCGGGCGTATTAAACCGACATGCTCTGCCACAGGGATAAACTCTTCGGGAGAAACCGAACCCAGCTGTGGGTTATTCCAGCGTAGCAGCGCTTCAGTTCCTATAATACGGCCGCTATCGGCCATTATCTGAGGTTGGTAGTAGATCTCAAACTCGTCTCGTTCGAGAGCGTGTATCAGCGCTTGTTCCAGTTGTGAACGAATTCTGAGTTGCTGACCAATATCGGCGGAGTAAATGCAGAGGTGCTCGCTATCATCGATACGGGATTTAAACATCGCTGTATACGCATTGCGTAATAGCTGGTTATCTTCGTTTTCTTCCCCGGACCAGACACTCACCCCAATCTGGGGGGATAGTAATAGAGATTCACCGTTTATCTCTAACGGTTGTTGTAGCTTTTTGAGCAGGGCAGCAGCGATGTTCTGAATGTTTTGATTATCTTTTGTTTGACTTAACAGCACCGCAAAATCATCACCATTCAGGTGAGCGATAAAATCATTTTTGGATACTTCAGATTTTAGACTCTCTCCAATCGCTTTTAATAGCAGATCGCCTATCGGTCTTCCCAGGGTTGTACTGGCTGACCCCGGCCATTCAAAATGGATAATCATCAGACCGATAACCGGAGTAGAATTTTTACCCAGTGCCAGTTGGTTTAGTCTGTCTTCCAGCATGCCACTGTTGGGCATACCTGTTGCCCGGTGGTGCTGTGCCTGATGCTGAAGCTGCTTGAGAAGTTTATTGCGTAGTCTGGTATCAACATTCAGTTGCCATATGGTCCAGATTGGCCAGATAGTGGCGATGGTTATCAGTGTTGAAACCGGCGTCAGCCACCGCTGATAATGACTGAGCAGGATAAAAGTGAAAACCAGAGCGACGCCTATCATCACGGCTGAAGACAACAGGCTAAAACGCAGAGGCAGCAGAAGAATCGCAACACCGCTTAACAATATCAGCGCTGAGCTGAGTAAAAAGTGCTGCAGACCGGTTAGGGGATAGATCGCTTTACCTTGTATCAGGGCATTTAGAATCTGAGCATTGACCTCAACACCGGGCATCCGCTCATGGGCTTTGGCAGCGGGTGTTGCCAATACATCACCTAGTCCCGTTGCTGTTGCCCCAACCAATACATATTTGTTGCGAATTAACTGACTCGGTATTGCTCCATTGACCAGGTCTGCCCAGGAGATGGTCGTTGGTTTTTGATCTCTTGCCGCGAAGGGGATCAACATGCTTTGTTGTCTTACCCAGCTTTCTGATTGGCTAACCTCTGATCGGTTCTTTGTTTGAAAAGCTGCTGGCCTGCTAAGGGCAGGCTCTTTTCCTGCGGTTTGGAGCATTGCCAGCGTCAGGGCAGGCCAATGGGCATCATTGACTCCGCCATAAAGAAATACCCGGCGGCAAAGACCATCTTTATCGAGTTCAGTATCGACATGTCCAATACCTGCAGCGTTGATAGCTAATTCTGGCAGGGGGAGTAGCTCGGTTATCATCCCGTTCTGTTGAATGCCTGGTGCTGCAGCTAAAACAACTCGGTTACTCTGTTGAAGCGCACGGGCGAACGCCTGATCGGCCCCGGGGTCATCTCTCTGTGGTTCGGTAAAGAGAATATCAATGCCTATCACCGCGGGGTCCATTTCGGTGAGTTGGTCTACTAACCGGGCATGTTCCCGACGTGACCAGGGCCAACGACCAAGCTGCTCTATGCTGTTGTTATCCACAGCAATAATCACAACCTCGTCGCTCATCTCTCCGGCATGAAACGGGTACATCAGGTCGTAAGTCATGAGATCCAGCCGTTCAAAGACACGGCTGTTATTCAGACCTGTGTTTATCAGCATCAGGAGTAATACCAGTAGGCTGGCATACAGCTGAGGACGGTGTGATTCAATAAACAACTTCATATGTTTACAACAAAATCAGCATAAGGAAAGAACCCCAGATGGCCAGAGGCGTGTAATCGATTACGGGCACTACTTTCTGGGTTGTTCCCCAGGGGCCGATATAACCATCGGTCTCGATAGTACGTACCCTGAGGTAACGCGCTGTGTTTTTAACCGGCAGAAAACTCATTTCTGGCTCGGTCAGTATCAAATCGGTTTGCAGATCTTCAAAGCCTTTGTCGTAGGCCAGTTGAGCCTGGTAAGTCTGGCCGGCGTCTCCAGATGGCCAGCTAGCGACCAGCATTCCATCTTCAGAAGAGCTCATTTGTGCATCAACTTTAGCGGGAATCGGTTTGATCTCCCATTCCCGAATAAGGCCTGTTGGCCCGAATTCATTATCTGCCGTGATACTGGTCAGACGCCAGAAATAGTAGCCGGGAACCGGTAGCGCTGAACTGTCGTATCGGTTACCACGAATGCTGTCATCATCCACAATCAGATTGCTGAATGCGGCATCAGTGGCTATCTCCAGGTGATAACGAGCGGCGTCTTCTGACGCGGTCCATTGCAGCTCGGGTGATTGTCCCCGAAAGAGTTTTTTGTCTGCGGGTGATAGCTGCACCGGTGGTTGTGGCCTGGCGTCCAGGCTGAATGCGAGAACGCTGCTTTGCCCTTCAAGTCCAAGTTGATCGATCCCACGGACACGAACAAAGTAATTCCCATCGGGGATATCGGGCAAAGGAGCACGGGAATACTGGCTGACCTGTTGCCATAGAAGGGTATTAAAACTGGCGTCTTCTGATACCTCTATCCGGTATCCGCGTGCGTCTTCGTTGGTCTTCCAATTTATGGTCCAGTTGATACTACGGATGGCCCCGTCTGGTTTTTTAAACTGTGGCGGTGGTAACAATTTTTTTGGCGGAATAGGTGCTGTGCCAGCAGCAACCTGGGTACCGTAGCCTGCTTTAATGAGTCTTTTCTTGTCGGCACCGCGAACGACTACCTTGCCGTGAATTACTTCGATATTAGATAGCTTGCCTTCATCAGCCACGGTTGCCCGGTATTCTGTCCCCCGAACGGCACTGATGGCGGAAGGTGTTTCTATTTCAAATCGAGAGCCCGGCCCTGATGCGGGTGTGACCCGGGTATCCATTCGACCTTTCAGCAGGTGTAATCTGGAATCAACCATGCCGGTTGTGCCGTGGGCACTGAGGTGATCAAAACGAATTAGGCTGTCGCTGTAGAGTGTCAGCACTGTGTTATCGGCAAAGCGGATGGCCAGTGTGGTATCTGCGCCGGAGCGTACACGATCACCCAACTGGATCTGACTACCCTCTTTAAGCGGTTGAACACTGTTATCAGCGGCTCGAAGGAGTTCCGCCTTGCCTCGTATTTCGGATATCTCCGCCGGAACCGGATTGCTGCGTATCCACTTTAACGGTACACGCAAACGTGTGCCGGGCTGCATCTGCCGTGGATTTTCAATATTGTTGAGTTTCTGGAGCTGCTTAAATCGGGTGGCCCGGTCCAAGTGCTGTTCGCTCAGATTCCAGAGGTTGTCGCCAGCGACAGTGGTATATACCCACTCTTGTGCCTGGGCTGAGGGTGCAACGATAGAAGTAGTGACAAAAATAGCTGAATAAAAAGAGATGCAAAGTGCTAACCGGCTAACAGTCATCTTGCTGAGTTCCTTTCGTGACGGCTAGTCCTTGTTGTCGAAACCGACTCATCAGCTTTATGCCTTCAAAGCTTATGTTGGGTTTGGTAAGTAACGCAGACCAACTTAATTCAATGAATTATCAGAGCCTGTGAACCGCAGCTAACAATACAATAAATTACAAAAGGTTAACTTCATTCAGGCTATCTATACTTTAGATCAGTTAGTCGGGATAGGGTAGCCTATTTGTGTGACATTCCCTTAAAGTGGTGATGAACTTATCCCCGCTGACTTGAGCCCGGTTTTCTATGCCTAACTGCTCATAGTCCAGCTTATTTAAAACCCAATTGGGCGGAGATAGATAAAGCTGCTTCAATTAGCTCGTTTACCCACTCCAGATTTCGCCGTTCGATAGGTGCTGAAATTGATAAACCCGCCACCGGCAGTTGTGTCTGATCATAGATGAGCACACCGATACAGCCGACGCCGATCTCGGCTTCTTCATTATCCAGGGCATAGCCCCGAGAAGCAGACTGCAGGCATTCTTCTGTCAGTGTTGGCAGAGATGAGAAGGTGTTTTGAGTATAGGAGGGCAGGTTGGTTCGTTCGGCATAGCGAATGATTTCCTGTTCACCGCTGATGCCCAGCATCAGTTTTCCTACCCCGGTGACATGCAGCGGTGCCCGGCTACCGACCAGCTGATGGACATGCATCATACGGTTGGGGATGGCGCGTTCAAAATAGATCACGACATCGCCTTCACGGATAGTCAGGTTGATACTCTCGCCCAGCTTATCTCGTAACTGTTCCATATAAGGTAAGGCGACGGCCCGCAGATCGACGTCAGTATGGCGCTTATTGGTGAGTTGCAGTAGCCGGTTGCCCAGCCAGTATTCACCGTTGCTGTTTCGATCGACAAAGCGATTATCGATCAGCGAGTGGAGTATCCGGTGGGCGGTAGAGGGGTGGAGTCCGGTTTCGGCGCTGAGTACTTTCAGGGTCACCGGTTGTGAATATCGGGATATGGCATCGAGAATCTGGGTCGCGCGATCGATCACCTGAATACGGCTAGCGGGTTTGGCGTCTGACATTGAGCGGAATCCTGAGCGTTAATATGCAGCTTTAGTTTTCCGTATTGTAGTAAATATCTGTCTTATTTCATATTGTGAAAGAAAGTGGAAGGTAAGCTCGCCGCGTTAATTCGGCTAAACAGTCTCTAATAGCGATATCAGTTCATGGGGGCTATCGATGATGAAATCACTGTTAGCGTCACTGAGCTCTGCAAGCTCTCCGTAGCCCCAGGTGACGGCAACGGAATGTATGCCGCAGGCCTTAGCCGCTGAGATGTCATTGGCGCGGTCGCCAATCATCCAGTGTTTATCCTCTGGGGATTGGCTCTGTTGCAACAGGCTGAGAAGATGGAGGGACTTATCACTTCTGGAGCCATCCAATTCGCTGCCATGAATACTCTGGAACAAAGGCGCTAGCGCTGCATGATCCAACAGCCATTGGGCCTGGGGTTGGGGTTTTATCGTCAGTACTCGCAGCGGTATAGCGCTATTAGCAAGCTGATGCAGTAATTTTTCAATGCCGGGATATATCTGATAGTTATAGATCCCCTGTTGCAGATAGTGTTCTCTGAAGAGTGATACCGCCTGCTCAATCAGCGCTGCATTATCGCTTTCAAGCAGGCGAGAAAAACTGTCCCGAATCGGCGGGCCAAAACAACTTTGCAGACTCGTTGGCGAGGCCTCGGGGTGACCCAGCTGGGTTAGTGCGGCCAGAATTGATTCAGCGATACCTGCCTGGGTATTGAGCAGGGTTCCATCCAGATCAAAAAACAGACTGTTCATATGCGCTGACTCACTCGATTAAAGCGCCTTTGGCTATCCACTCACCTAACAGATCACGTTCCTGCTGACTCATCTGGGTGATATTGCCCAATGGCATCGCCTGAGTGGAAATCGACTGGGCCTGAATAAGGGGGGCCAGTGCTTGAATTTGTTGCGGCGTATCCATCATAACGCCCAGTGGGGCGACACTGAATCCGGCATAGGTAGGAGTCGCTGAGTGGCAGACAGTACAGCGTTGGCTGATGACTTGTTGGACCTGAGTAAAACTAATCTGCGTATCGGATTGCACCGCTTTTTGCGGTGCCACAACAAATGCCAGCGTAATCATCCCCAGCGCGGCCACCGGTATTGCCCAGGCAAGTTTCTGTGTCTCATGGCGGGTATTGAAATAGTGACGCACCAGTATGCTGAGAAAGGACAGCACCGCCAGAATCGCCCAGTTATAGGCATGGCCATAGGTACTGGGGAAATGGTTGCTGATCATGATGAACAGTACGGGCAGGGTGAAGTAGTTGTTATGCCGTGAACGTAACAGCCCTTTAGCGGGTAGGGCGGGGTCGGGTTCTCGACCGGCTTCAATCGCGCCCACCAGTGCTCTTTGTGCCGGCATAATGACGCGGAATACGTTACCGACCATGATCGTACCGATAATCGCGCCAACGTGGATAAAGGCGCCTCTGCCACTGTAAATTAGCGAGAATCCCCAGGCTGACAGTACCAGCAGAGCAAATAGAATGAGGCCCAGCAGAACCGGTGTTTTGCCCAGCGGTGAGTCGCAGAGGGTGGTATAAACAACCCAGCCAGCAACCAGGCTGCCGATGCTGATGGCGATAGCTGTGGCAACACTCATATCAGAGCCGGGGGCGATCAGATAGAGCTGCGCATTGAGGTAATACACCACCGCCAGTAGGGTGATGCC
>JAGPUU010000132.1 GCA_018067325.1 Amphritea sp. | reverse complement strand
AGGGGTATCTTATAGAGCGATAAATAAGACAGAGGAACCTTACTGTTTTAAATTATCCATCATTAAAGGGTTTAACTATCATTCTATACTTAAGGGATGGGTTTATGCGCCGCCGCGTAGCGTAGTTAAGTTGGGTGGAGTCCGTATCAAAAATGATCCCGGTAAATGGAGTGTTCATCCCAAATTGAAAAAAACTAGAAACTTAGATAGATGCTAAGCATCGACTGCTTTTGAAGTGCAAAGATACATATCTGACTTTCCTTGGGCTTCAGTAGTAAGAGACCACTAAAGCACTTCCATCACAAGAAAATAGCCAATGCATAGCCAATCGAGTCTTTCGAATAGAAGCATTCCATTTAGCTAAAAATGAACCTCTGTTTCGGACGCTAAGCAATGCTTACTTTACTCCTACAGTAGCATTCAAATACAATATAACAAGTAATCAAAATCTATTATCAAGTCATCGCAGGTAGCTTCTAGATTGTTGCCGGGAGATAAGTAATATGTCACTGGGATGAATAATGGCGCGTACTAAAAAATAACGAAAAAGTTCAAGTAACCGTTTTTTCTTAAGCGTTCTTCAAGAGCTGTTTTCAAGATTATTGAGGAGTTTTATGTCAGAGCAAGATAAGCAAAATGGATTGAAGGTTCGCACTGAGGTGATGGGTGAAGCCTTTGTCCAGAAAGCGATTGATAATACTACTGAGCTGACTCAGCCCGTTCAGGACTGGATCAATGAGCATGCCTGGGGAAGCACCTGGCAGCGTGAAGGTTTGCCAAGAAGTACGCGTTCACTGGTTACTATTGCGATGTTAGCCGCTCTGAAAGCGCCGAATGAATTGAAAGGGCATGTTCGGGGAGCGTTGAATAACGGCTGTACTGTTGAAGAGATTCAGGAGGTGTTGCTGCACTCAATCGTCTATTGCGGTGCTCCTGCAGCCCAAGAAGCTTTTCGGGCCGCTAAAGAAGTTCTGGACGAGTGGCAGGGGCAGTCCTAACGAGATACGTGGATCACCGGCCTGAGTCGCTCAATCAGATAGTTGGGGAACTGCCGGTAATCAGTATTTTAGGAGAGCGAGTGAGGATGATATTGCCTTGGTGCAAATGCGCAATCACTGCGTATGGATAATAGATGCTGGATGAGTGTCAGGGCTGTCCTAACGAGATGTGTGGATTATCGATCTGAGTTGTTTAATTAAGTGGTTGGGGAACTGTCGGTAATCTGGATAGGGCGTGAGAATGATATTGCCTTGCTGTAAAAGCCGGTTGCTCTCTTCTAGTGGTATAAACTGCTCCGGGTCGAGCCCCAGCCGTTCCCAGCTCGCTTTACCCGCAACGATATGGAGTTGCTTGCCCGGTAAAAGTTGGTCCCCGAAAATGATGGCTTCACGTTGTTGCAGTAGTTGTTGGTCACGGTAACTACGCCAGTCTTCATTAGGGCATTGTAGCTTTGCGAGTATGATCAGAATTTTACGCCAATGATTGCCGTTCAGTTCGCACAGGGAGGCATAATCCAACGGTTTCTTTGCATCAACCGTCGGTGGGGTTGGCAGATAGAGCAGGGTGGAAGCCTGTTTAGTGTTGCCCAGTTGCTGCATCAGGCAGATTTGATACCGCTGAGATTACGGAAGGTGATCTCTTTAGCGGTGTTGAGAAAATCTACCATAAAATCAGCATCTTTCTGATCTTCCCTAATCGCAGCATAGAGTGTGCACCAGACCCCTCGATCACCCAGTGGGCGAGAGGTGATGTAGTCTTGTTCTATATACTGGTGAATCGCCCAGTTAGGCATAGCTGATACGCCCCGGCTACTGGCAACCAGTTGCATAATCATTACCGTTAGTTCTGACGTGCGTACTTCTGCGGGCTCAATATCGGCAGGATCAAGGAAGTGCTTAAATACATCCAGACGCTGCTTATCCACAGGGTAGGTGATCAGCGTCTGCTGTTCCAAATCTTGTGGTTGAATTACTTTGCGGGCAACCAACTGATGTTGCTTGCTCATTGCCAGCACTGACTCATAAGAGAACAGCGGGATATAGGTGATGCCATTACGTGGCTCTGGATCAGCTGTAATGACTAGATCGATATCACCCCGTGCAAGTGCTGGTAGAGGCTGGAAACTGAAGCCTGTTGTTAGATCCATTTCCACTTCAGGCCAGTTTTGACGGAAATGATCGATGGTTGGCATTAGCCAGTCGAAGCAGCTGTGGCACTCGATACAGATATTTAATCGACCCGCTTCACCGCCAGCCAGGCGGGCGATATCGCGCTCGGCATTGCGGATCATCGGTAAAACATCGTCAGCCAGTGTCAATATTCGCTGGCCGGCGCTGGTAAAGCAGATGGGTTTAGTTTTACGGATAAAAAGTGAGCAGTCGAGGCGATCTTCAAGATCTTTGATCTGGTGAGAGAGAGCGGATTGGGTTAGATGAATACGTTCGGCAGCTTCTACCAGACTGCCCGAATCCCTCAGTGCAGAAAGTGTTCTAAGATGTCGAAGTTCGATCATGCCGTCATGCCTCAATAAATGTGCGTTTGAAACAGAGTATAGTATGAATTTCACTCATGCGGGATCTTTGAGTGGTATAAGGCCAGCAGGGTTGCCGGCCTTATTGGGAATGCTATCTACTTAACCAGCAGAAATTCCAGTAGCGCTTTCTGAGCGTGCAGACGGTTTTCCGCTTCGTCGAATACAACAGAGCGAGGATCGTCCATCATATCGGCGCTCACTTCTTCGCCGCGATGTGCCGGTAGGCAATGCATAAAGATAGCGCTTTCATCGGCTTGATCCAGCAACTCAGTGGTCACCTGGTAGCCTGCAAATGCTTTCTCCCGTTCCTTTTGTTCCTCTTCCTGGCCCATTGAGGCCCAGACGTCCGTAACAATTAGATGGCTTCCCTGAACCGCTTCTTCCGGAGTGCGGAAGATCGTAACTCGGTCACTGTTGGCGGCAACCAGTTCAGGATTAGGATCAAAGCCCACCGGGCAGGCGATCTGGAGATTAAAGTCGAACTGGCGGGCGGCATTAATATAGGAATGGCACATATTATTACCATCGCCGATCCAGCTGACCGTTTTTCCTTTGATATCGCCCCGGTGCTCAAGAAAGGTTTGCATGTCGGCTAACAGCTGGCACGGGTGGTAGTCATCGGTGAGTGCGTTGATAACCGGTACTTTTGAGTTAGCTGCAAAGGTGGTCACGGTATCGTGCTCAAAGGTACGTATCATTACCGCATCGCACATGCTTGAGATTACTTTTGCGCTATCTTCGATCGGTTCACCGCGGCCCAATTGGGTATCTCGTGAAGAGAGGAACAATGCATGTCCTCCAAACTGAGCCATGCCAGCCTCAAATGAGACCCGGGTACGGGTAGATGATTTTTCAAAAATCATCGCCAGAACCTGATTTTTTAAAGGCTCGTGGATTTCGCGACTGTTACGGATTTGCTTCAACTCAACAGCCCGGTGTATTAGCTTGTTGAGCTCGTCGGGTGTTAAATCAAGTAGTGTCAGAAAGTGTCTTATTGTCATAGTTCAGTAGGCCTGAATAACCAGGCCCTGCTCGGATTTTGTTATTCGTCAGCCATATAGACTTTGATGATGCGGGATACAGTGTTGATCAGTAATTCCGCTTCAGTGTCGCTCATAATAAGAGGGGGCAGCATACGTACAACTTTGCCACCGCCGGTGACGTTGAGCAGTACGCCTTTTACCTTTGACAGAACTGCCAGTTCTGCTCCAGCTTCTGATAGCTCGATGGCGATCATTAAGCCTTTATTGCGGATCTCTTTGACGTAGGACGCATCACCTAACTGAGCGCGGAAACCATCAGCAATCATATCGCCAAGTTTTCCTGCACGCTGATCCAGTTTCTCATCAGTAATCGTGTTTACTACTGCCAGAGCTGCTGCGCAACAGAGAGGGTTGCCGCCATAGGTAGAGCCGTGGGTGCCAGGCACAAGAATGCTTGCTGCTTTGCCCCGGGCCAAACATGCGCCGATAGGTACGCCGTTACCCAATCCTTTTGCTGTAGTAACTACGTCTGGAAGGATGTTGTTCTGCTGGTAGGCAAAGTAACTGCCGGTACGGCCGTTGCCTGTTTGAACTTCATCGAGCATTAGCAACATATCGTTTGCGTCGCAGAGTTCACGCAGTTGATTCAGGTAATCGTCGGCTGGAATGATAACGCCGCCTTCGCCCTGAATGGGTTCAACAAGAATGGCAACCACGTCAGCGTTATTAGCGATAATATTTTTAACGGCGTCAACATCGTTATAAGGCGCGCGAACAAAGCCGCTAACCAGTGGTTCGAAACCTGCCTGTGCAGAGCGGTTACCGGTAGCGCTAAGGGTGGCCATGGTACGCCCGTGAAATGAGCCTTCCATTACGATAGTGGCGGGTTTGTCGATGCCTTTAGAATGCCCGTAACGACGGGCCAGCTTAATAGCGGCTTCGTTCGCCTCAGCGCCGGAATTACCGAAGAATACGTTGTCCATACCCGAGATCTTAGTCAGTCGCTCAGCCAGCAGTTCCTGATTGGGTATGGTGTAGAGGTTTGATGTATGTATTAACTGACTGGCTTGCTCACTGATAGCTGTGGTAACGGCGGGGTGTGCATGACCCAGACCGCATACCGCAATACCGCTGAGTGCATCCAGGTATTTGTTGCCGTCTGTATCGAATAGCCAGCAGCCTTCACCGTGATCAAAAGCTACGGAAAGACGCGAGTAAGTATTCATA
>JAGPUU010000175.1 GCA_018067325.1 Amphritea sp. | reverse complement strand
GGTAAGAAACAACCGCCTTGCATTACTCAACCAGCTGCGAAATCTATTTCTGGGTGTAGCCGATATCTCTGCACTCAGTTAAGACACCATAGAGCTAGCTGTTCATTAAAAGCCGGTTATTTAACCGGCTTTTTTGTTTCCGGTTTTTTAGATGTAATATAGCGTTATGAAATTAGTAATCCTGGATCGGGATGGTGTAATAAACCATGACTCCGATAACTACATAAAGTCCGTCGATGAGTGGCGACCACTACCTGGCAGTATCCAAGCCATCGCCCGCCTCTCTAAAGCCGGCTTTGATGTTTGCGTGGCCACTAACCAGTCGGGGTTAGCCAGAGGCTACTTCGACCTTACCACTCTCAACCTTATGCATCGCAAGATGAAAGACTTAGTTGAAGAGCAGGGTGGGCGGATAGATAAGATTGAATACTGCCCTCATTCACCGGACGATAACTGCTACTGCAGAAAACCCTTGCCCGGTATGTATCAGCACATTCTCAGTTGCTATCCCGATATCGATCCTGAAAAGGTATACGTTGTAGGGGACTCTCTTCGTGATCTTGAGGCGGCTGAATCAGCAGGCTGCCCCTCTATTCTCGTGAGCACAGGAAAGGGGAAACGTACCCTGGAAAAGGGAGGCATCCCTAAGAACACTCAAATCGTTGATGACCTTGAAGCAGCAGTGCTTCATATCATTTATCACCAACGAACCTCAGACTAACCGATAGTTCCACGTGAAACATTAGCTTATGACCAGTAAACCAGACACCAAAGAAGCGATGGGGAATCTGATAGAACAGATACGAACAGCTATTCCGTTCGATACCCCAATCGAAAAATTATGTAATGGCCCTTGTACCGGTTGCTCAAAAAAACTGATGGATTATCTAGATATGGAGCTCGAAGAAAAAGAAACTCTTTTAGCGACAGGCCATCATCCGAGCCTAGGAGAAATAAATCGACTCAAGAAAACCGCTTTGAAAATCCATAGCGTACTGACACAGAATGGACTGATAGACAGCACAGACAACCGACACTAAAGTAAAAAATGGCACAGCATTAGCAACATATACTCGCCAAAAAATTGCTCAGAAAACACGTGAATAAAGCATCAGCTTTTCGAAAACAAGAAACAGAAACGCAACCGATACACCAACACGCAAGATTCAGCAGAGGAGAGGCGAGTTACTTATTCTAATAAAACTCGCTGCTGCAATAACACGCAATCCACCGATGAGCCATTAAAGCGACCAAGACCCTTTCAATTGAACTCATCGACTTTACGAACAAGAGCCGTAGCCAAAGCTTTTCAAAAACAACTCCGTTACCCCGATTTACACAATGAGTTCGGTTTGATAAATCCAACCACTTCACCCTGCGTCACCAATTCAATCTCACTCCTCTTGACCGCGAACACCTACTGAAACATTTGGCAAACACTAGGGCGCAGTCTCCGCATACACCTCTGAAGAAAGCACGGTGCTAAGACAAATATTTGATAAGCACTTTCTCTCTATGACTCACCCACTAAAAAGCCATAATTTTCATGATTCACCCCAAAAAACAACCTTCTGAGAGCGCCTGTAAGCAATTTTCGAGATATACCTAATACGTTGAGATAGGTGGATTACAACGCTCACTGAGCAGATCAAGAGACGCCATAGAGAAGACAAGGAAACTTGAGGGAGCACAACTTAGCAGCTTTATTGATGACAGCACAAATACGAAGAGATAAAAACAAATACGCCCAGAACACACTGGTGTAATTTAGAAGTAAGTATTTTATGACGCCGTTGAGTGTCCGGATAATCCGGCCCCCTTCAAAGCAAGGATGGGTCGCTTTACAGACTGGAACTGAGATCGACAAATATTCGCTAGACTTGGTAAGTAACTTAAACTCCTGAACGATCATAACTCTCGGAAAAAACAGAAGCTGATTTTGAACTATGCATTAGAACCGATGCAAAATTCAAACCCTGGCCTTTCAGGTTCTCGATCAACCCAGTTCATATTTGGACTTAGGGCGGGACACAGACCTGGCACTTCAGTGCCTGAGTGCCTTTGAGATTTTCAATCCATTCGGCCCATCATAAAAAGCGGCGAATAGAAGACCACCTGAGAAAACGCCTGTAACAAAAGAGACTATGCACCAGAACCGAAAGAACACTCGCAGCTTTCTACGACCGAGCAACCCAAAAAAAAAGCAGCCAATAGGCTGCTTTTTTCTTACTTCATTCTAAACGACACAGAAATCAAATATCCAAGTTAGATACGTTCAGTGCGTTGGTTTCTATAAATGCCCTGCGTGGCTCTACTTCATCACCCATTAGAGTAGTGAAGAGCAGGTCGGCGGCGATGGCATCGTCGATGGTCACCTGCAGCATGCGGCGCTGCTCAGGGTCCATAGTGGTTTCCCAAAGCTGCTCGGGATTCATCTCACCCAGCCCCTTATAACGCTGGATATAGTGACCACGCTTTGACTGATCCATCAGCCAGCTCAAACCCTGAGAAAAATCAGTGGTCGCAAAAGTTCGCTCGCCACGCTTGAAGTAAGCGGTCTCTTCAAGGAGACCGTCCAAAGTTTCACCCAGACTGATCAGCATCGCATAGTCTTTCGATTCGAAGAACGACATATCGAAGGTGTACTCATGGCTGACACCATGCTGCATCACTTTAACGCTTGGCAGAAATACGCCCTGGTGTTCCATATCTTCTGCGGCAGAGGAAGTATAAACATCACCGCCATCCAGCGTATCACCCAGGCCATCACAGACCTGATCGACCCACTCAGCTACAGCCTGCTCATCTCTCAGATTCTCGAGTGACAAACCGCCAGTGTAGATCATCTGACGTAAAATAGGCTCAGGATAGAGGCGAGACAGACGCGCTAACATGCGATCAACAGCACGGTAGCGATTGACGATCTCTTCAAGGCCGGTACCGCTAATAGCGGGAGCATCTGCATTAACATGCAGAGACGCGCCTTCCAGTGCTCCCTGAAGCAGGTAGTTATCCAGAGCATCATCATCTTTCAGATACTGCTCCTGCTTGCCTTTCTTGATCTTATAAAGCGGTGGCTGGGCAATAAAGATATGGCCACGCTCGATGATTTCAGGCATTTGACGGAAGAAGAAAGTCAACAACAAGGTACGGATGTGCGATCCATCGACATCGGCATCGGTCATGATAATGACCGAGTGGTAACGCAATTTGTCCGCATTGAACTCTTCACGGCCGATACCGGTACCCAGTGCAGTGATCAGAGTGCCGACCTCAACCGAGGAGAGCATCTTATCGAAGCGGGCTTTCTCAACATTAAGGATCTTACCCTTAAGCGGCAGAATCGCCTGTGACTTACGGTTACGTCCCTGCTTGGCTGAACCGCCAGCAGAGTCACCCTCCACTAGGTATATTTCAGAGTGGGCCGGATCTTTCTCCTGACAGTCCGCCAGTTTTCCGGGCAGGCCTGCTATATCCAGCGCGCCTTTACGGCGGGTCATCTCACGGGCTTTACGTGCCGCTTCACGGGCACGGGCTGCATCGATCATCTTCGAGACAACCGCTTTCGCATCCTGTGGGTTTTCCTGAAGGTAGTCGTTGAGCTGCTCATACATCGCTTGCTCAACCGCTGTTTTTACCTCAGAGGAGACCAGTTTATCTTTGGTCTGAGAGGAGAACTTAGGGTCAGGCACTTTAACGGATACGATGGCAGTCAAACCTTCACGGCAATCGTCACCGGTCGTGGATCCCTTGCCATTCTTATTGAGATTTTCCGCTTCAATATAGTTATTTAGCGAGCGGGTGAGGGCGGTACGAAAACCTGAAAGGTGAGTACCTCCATCACGCTGAGGAATGTTGTTGGTAAAGGCGTGAATATTTTCCTGATAACTGTCATTCCACTGCATCGCCACTTCTACACCGACGCCATTGTCATGCATGACGTTAACGTGAAACATCTTGTTCGCAGGGGTCTTATTGGTGTTGAGGTAATCAACGAAGGAACTCAGGCCACCTTCATAGGCAAACAACTCCTCTTCACCGCTGCGCTCATCCTTCAGACGGATGGCCACACCAGAGTTAAGGAAGGAAAGCTCCCGCAGACGCTTAGCCAGAATATCGAACTTATATTCCAGGTGATTATGAAAAGTACCTTCTGATGGCCAGAAGCGCACCGTAGTACCGGAGGTCTCCGTTTGACCAACCACTTTCAGCGGCTCATCAGGCACACCATGACGGTAGATCTGCTCAAATACTTCACCTTTACGGCGAATAGTTAGCTTAAGCTCTGCAGATAGGGCGTTTACAACCGAAACACCCACACCGTGCAAACCACCAGAGACTTTGTAGGAGTTATCATCGAACTTACCGCCGGCATGCAGTACGGTCATGATAACCTCTGCAGCAGAAACGCCTTCCTCTTCATGAAGCTCGGTAGGAATACCCCGACCATTATCGGAAACCGTGACACTGTTATCGCCATGGATAAGCACTTTAATTTCACTACAGTGACCCGCCAACGCTTCATCGATCGAGTTATCTACGATCTCGAAAACCATATGATGCAGACCAGTACCATCGTCGGTATCGCCTATATACATTCCCGGGCGCTTACGAACCGCATCAAGCCCCTTTAGGACCTTAATACTGGAAGAATCATATTCGTGATTTTCGACGCTCATTCAGTTCTCCTGACTAGCTTACCGAGTGCTCAGAGCACCCTCTTGTATGTTGAGAAAACAGATCTCGGTCGATTCCGACCAGAGGCCTGTCAGTGCCTCTTTATCAACACAGGTGATAAAGCACTGACTTGCTGTTTTTTCCAAATAATTACAAAACAGTCTGCTGTGGTGTCTATCTAACTCTGACGGCAGGTCATCGATCAGATAAATACACGAACGACTGTTCAGTTTATAAAACAAAACACCTTGTGCCAGCTTAAGGGCGCTCACCACCACCTTTTTCTGTCCCCTGGAGAGACGTTCCGAGGCAGCGTGGCCATCTACCTTAAGCCGCAGATCAGCGCGTTGTGGGCCAGCACTGGTATAACCCTGTCGCAGATCGCGCTCAAAGTTATCATCCAATACCTGATCCAGTCCGCGTTTTTTATCCCATCCGGGACTAAAACCCAGCTCGATGCTGACGCCTTCAAGCAGGTCAGCCAGGATCAAATCAAATTCGGGTTTTAATGCTTCAATATAGACTTCGCGAAGCGTATTTAACTGCTCAGCATACTTAATAAATTCGCCGTCCCAGACCGCACGAACCCGTTGATCGATTTTACCATATTTAAGCAAAGAATTACGCTGTTTTAATACCCGACGAAAACCTCTCCAAAGCCTTATAAATTCAGGATTTGAATGAAACGCGCCCCAGTCTAAAAACTGCCGTCTGACACCCGGACTTCCTTCAAGAATCATAAAGGTTTCTGAGTTAATTACCTGGATCGGTAACAGCTCTGCCAGGGTAGTCAGGTCGATGCTCTGTCCGGCGTATCTAATCCGGCTATCGCCCTCCAGATTTCGCTCAACGCCGAGTGGCTGGCTCTGACCACTGCCCATCGCATCAAGTTGAGCAAAGACCGTACAACGCTCACTGCCTGACTGAATAAGATGATTAATTTTGTTGGTGCGAAATGAGCGGCATAGCCCCAGCAGATGAATTGCCTCGAGCAGGCTACTCTTTCCGCTGCCATTGGCACCGTAAATAATATTGATACTGGAGGAGGGCGACAGGCTGAGTTCGCTCAGATTGCGAATCGCTTGAACATTGAGTTGGGTTATCGGCATAGAGAGGGAGTATAGGGGACCAAACAGGCCCCCTGGATAAATTACATCCGCATCGGCATTACAACATAGATTGAGTTCGCATCATCCAGACCCTCAATCAGCGCACTGCTGTTGGAATCGGAGAGAGTAAAGCGAACCACTTCGGAGCTCACAATCGACAACACATCCAGCAGATAGTTGACGTTGAAGCCGATCTCCAGCGTATCACCTTCGTAATCCACTGCGACGGTTTCTTCCGCTTCTTCCTGCTCAGGGTTATTCGCCATAACCTGTAGATAACCATTGGTCAGGGAGAGGCGTACGCCACGGTATTTTTCATTCGACAGAATCGCGATACGGCTAAATACCTGACGCAGCTCCTGACGGGTGCCGAGCATAAACTTGTCGCCACCTTGCGGGATTACACGCTGATAATCCGGGAACTTTCCGTCAACCAGCTTAGAAGTGAAGGTGTAATCACCGGCATGGGCACGGATATGATTAGCACCGACAACCAGCTTCACCTGATCATCACCGCTTTGTAACAAACGGGCCAGCTCAAGAATACCTTTACGCGGCACGATAAACTGAGAGTTAGCCGGGCCATTGGTATCAACCTCAGCAACACTGGTTGCCAGGCGGTGTCCATCAGTAGAGACGGCACGCAGGCTGTTTTCTGTAATTTCCAACAACATGCCGTTGAGATAATAGCGCACATCCTGCTGGGCCATCGAGAAGCCAGTTTGATCGATCAGATGACGTAACTGACTCTGCAGTACGTTCAACTCAAAAGATTCAGGGCTGTCTTCGACATTAGGGAACTCAGCCGCCGGCAGTGTCGATAGCGTAAATCGGCTGCGACCCGCTTTGATCACCATCTTCTGACCGGTCAGGGTCAGCTCGATCTGCGCAGTATCTGGTAGCGACTTACAGATATCCATCAGCTTACGGGCTGGGACAGTAATTGAACCCGCCTCAGCAGGCTCATCCAGCTGTACTCGACCCACCAGTTCGACTTCAAGGTCGGTACCGGTCATCGATAGCTGATCGCCCTCGGCAACCAGCAGGATATTGGAAAGCACAGGCAAAGTCTGACGACGTTCCACAACACCTGCAACCAACTGCAGTGGCTTAATTAGCGCTTCTCGCGAAATAACAAATTTCATCTTTTGCTACCCTTAATTGATCAGTCCGTTACGCAGTCAGATGACGTAACAGGTTCTGATAATCCTCTCTTATATCCGTATCAGTTTCACGCAGCGATGCGACCTTCCGACAACCATGCAGCACTGTTGTATGATCCCGTCCACCAAAAGCATCTCCAATCTCAGGCAAACTGTGATTGGTCAGCTCTTTAGACAAGGCCATAGCAACCTGTCTCGGCCGGGCCACAGAACGACTGCGACGCTTCGAAAGCAGGTCCGATACTTTGATCTTATAGTAATCGGCTACAACCCGCTGAATGTTATCAATACTAACCTGTTTATCCTGCAATGCCAGCAGGTCTTTCAGTGATTCTTTAATAAAAGGTGTGGTTATCGCATTTCCGGTAAAATGGGCATTTGCGATCACTCTTTTTAAGGCACCTTCAAGCTCACGTACGTTGGAGCGAATCTTCTGTGCCAAGAAGAAAGCTGAGTCATCCGGCAAGCGGACCTGAGCTTCTTCTGCCTTCTTCATCAGAATGGCAACCCGGGTTTCCAGCTCTGGCGGCTCAATGGCAACAGTCAGGCCCCAACCGAAGCGAGACTTCAGCCGCTCTTCTACACCGTTTATCTCTTTAGGATAACGATCACTGGTCAGAATCATCTGCTGACCTCCCTCTAACAGGGCGTTGAACGTGTGGAAAAATTCTTCTTGTGAACGCTCTTTACCAGCAAAAAACTGAATATCATCAATCAACAGCGCATCTACAGAACGGTAATACCGCTTAAAGTCATTGATCGCATTCAGCTGCAGCGCTTTTACCATGTCAGCCACAAAGCGCTCTGAATGCAGATAAACGATCTTAGCGTTGGGGTTACGCTGCATCATCTCCATACCCACCGCATGCATCAGGTGAGTTTTACCCAGACCAACACCACCATATATAAAGAGAGGGTTGTATGAGCCGCCCGGGTTATCCGCCACCTGTTGAGCCGCCGCCAGCGCCAGCTGATTGGACTTACCCTGGACAAAAGAGTTAAAGGTAAATGACTGATTCAGATTTGACTGATGGCCGACACCGCCGTCGATATCAACATTTCGTGAAGAGGGACGCGAACGAGCAACCGAAGGTGGAACAATAATTTCGCTTTGGCTGATCGTCTGAAAACTGCTTTCGTCGATAGCCAGCTGCATCGGTGGATTCTCTTCAACCGCCCGCATCTGAGACACTGGCGCAGCTGACTGAGATCCCTGAGGCGAGGTAAAAGGCTTGGCCTCAGCAAAACGGCTTGGCGAACGTCGGGCCGGAGCCGGAGGGGGAGTAGGACGAACAGGACGCGAAGCGAAACCGCCGTTATGCCCTGCAATATCAATACTTACCTGACCCGCTATATCTCCAGTAACCGCGTTGACGATCTCACGGATTCGTTTCAGGTACTTATCGCTAACCCAATCTTTAACAAAACGATTCGGCGCCAACAGCACCAGACCAGCGTCAGATTCAGTAGAGGCTTTAAGCGGTCTGATCCAGGTATTGTATTGTTGTGAGGGGAACTCATCCTGAAGATTCTGAAGACACTGTTCCCACAACTCAGCCGACATAGCTAATCCTTAATAATCCCGCTGTCTCCACTATGTCTAAAGAGGTTGTCTATAGAAGTGATAAGGCAAGACGATAATCCTAGAAAATTATCAGCAGATGATACCTTGTAACAGCCCTCTTATCCACAGTTAGAAGCAATCTGTTACTAATTAATTTATGCATGTATTTCAAACAATTAGCTATACATCTAGAAGTTACGCGGGAAACAGAACGATAGATAAAAAACTATCCATAATTTAGGAACAGGTAATATTCAGACTTAACAACAGGACAACTATTTGTTTTAAATGAATTTTACTTACTTAACCCCAAATAATTGTGCATATCTGAATAAATCATATTTTAACGGTTATAAAAACACCCTATAAAGAAGACAAGCAAAAGATTGAGCCTTTTTTCACAATTGGACGCCGGAAGTGTTTGCAATATGCATAATATTTCACTAGAATTCCGCGTCTGTTTTTGGCCGTGGGATTCAGCAACCTTACTGATACCACCACAACGTATGTTAGTAGGACTGAACAATGAAAAGAACATTTCAACCAAGCAACCTGAAGCGCAAGCGTACTCACGGTTTTCGTGCACGTATGGCAACTAAAAATGGCCGTACGATCATCAATCGTCGTCGTGCTAAAGGCCGTAAGCGTCTGTCAGCATAAGCAATTGCCCGTCAGGCTCACTGAATGAATGAATTCAGCTATCCCCGTCAGTTAAGACTGTTAACAGGCGGGGATTTTAAACAGGTATTCAGCCGAGCTAGTATCAAGGTGTCAGAAAAACATCTATTGATCCTTGCCTGTCCAAACGAGCTCGACCATCCCCGTATTGGCTTCGTCTTCTCCAAAAAAAATATCCGTTTCGCTGTTCATCGTAACCGCGTTCGGCGTATCATTCGCGAGTCCTATCGTTTAAATCAGCATTCACTTCCAAATGTCGATATCGTCATCCTTTCTAGAAAAGGGTTGGGGGATCTAGACAATGAGGAAATACAGTCGCTTATTTCACGTAGCTGGACTCGACTGATTAAACGGTCTAAGACGAAACTTAAAACCACATCACATAAATAATAGAATGGTCCAGAAACCATGGATGTACAGCGCATAATATTGATCGCAGCACTGGCAATTATCTCTTATATGCTGGTGCTACAATGGAACCAGGACTACGGGGTAAAGACTGAGCCGGTTGCCCAGGCCGAGTCTGTTTCTGCTTATAAGTCAGTTACAGAGCCTGTAGTAGTAAATGAAGAGAGTGATCTTCCTTTATCTACTAATACTGTTGCCCCTGAAAGCTCAGACTTGCCTGAAGCCAAAGCAGTGTCTGCTACAAATCAGCAGCAACTGATTAAAGTTAAAACTGATGTTCTGCAATTGCTGATCGATACTAAAGGTGGCGACATTATCGAAGTCGCCCTGGTTGATTACAAAGCAGCCCTGGACAATGACCAACCATTTATTCTATTGGAACAAAATGGTGGCCGTACTTACGTGTCCCAGAGTGGCTTGATCGGTAAAGATGGTCCGGATGCGAATCCTGAAG
>JAGPUU010000100.1 GCA_018067325.1 Amphritea sp. | reverse complement strand
TAGATTGTTCCCTGCGCCAGGAAGTTTACATCCTGCAACTTGGTTGCTTCTTCATCAAATACTTCGATAAAGGAGTTACCGATAATCTTGCGCTTAGCTTCAGGATCACTTTCGCCCTTCAAGCGACCCAGGAACAGGTCTTGTGAGTCAGATCGAATAACAGTAACACCCATGTTATTCGCGAACATCTCCATTACCTGATCGCCCTCATTCTTACGCAGCAGACCGTTATCAACAAAAACACAGGTCAGCTGATCACCGATCGCTTTATGAAGTAGCGCAGCCACAACAGATGAGTCCACGCCACCTGAAAGACCCAGCAGAACTTTCTGACTACCGACTTGCTTTTGCACTTTTTCGATCAGATCAGCAATAATATTTTCGGCGGTCCACAGGGCATCACAACCACTAATTTCACGCACGAAACGCTCAAGAATACGTCCGCCTTGCTTGGTGTGGGTTACTTCTGGGTGAAACTGAACACCGTAGTAGCCCTTACCTGGATGACACATAGCCGCAATTGGGGCACTTTCAGTACTAGCGATAATACCAAAACCTTCTGGCAGAGTACCGACCTTGTCACCATGGCTCATCCACACATCCAACAGCAGGGAACCGTTGTTAGCAATGTGATCTTCAATACCTTCCAGTAGACGGCTAGGACTATCCTCCAGCCGCACCTTTGCATAACCAAATTCACGCTTATCTGAAGTTACAACCGTCCCGCCCAACTGCTCAGCCATGGTTTGCATACCGTAGCAGATACCCAGCAGAGGCACTTCAAGATCAAACACAATCTCAGGCGCACGAGGCGAGTCACCTTCAGTAACGGACTCCGGGCCACCGGCCAGAATAATACCCTTAGGGCTGAATTCACGAATAGCTGACTCTTCCACATCCCATGGAAAGATCTCACAGTAAACTCCGATCTCACGTACACGACGGGCGATCAATTGAGTGTACTGAGAACCGAAATCCAGAATCAGAATTCGTTGAGCATGAATATCTTTAGACATTTCGATGACTCCGAAATCATCGCCAATACCCGTTCAGGCTTCTCTGGCGATTGGCTGTATTAGCAGCGTGTTAAAAAAGAAAAAGTGGGAGGGCCGAAGCCATCCCACCTGTTTTATCTATTAAGAAGCGATTATCCAACGCGATAATTTGGCGCTTCTTTGGTAATACTTACATCGTGCACATGGCTTTCTGCCATACCGGCACTAGTGATACGAACAAACTCAGGTACGGTACGCATAGTCGCAATATCCGGGCTACCGGTATAACCCATGGATGAACGCAGACCGCCGACTAGCTGGTGAACAACACCACCCATCGGACCTTTACAGGCGACACGACCCTCGATACCTTCAGGAACCAACTTCTCAGCACCCTGAGAAGCATCCTGAAAGTAACGGTCAGATGAACCAGAACTCTGAGCCATCGCTCCAAGAGAACCCATACCGCGGTAAGACTTATACGCACGCCCCTGGAACAGCTCAACTTCACCAGGTGCCTCGTCGGTACCCGCCAGCATAGAACCAATCATCACAGCTGAAGCACCCGCAACGATCGCTTTAGACAGATCACCGGAGAAACGTACACCGCCATCAGCGATACAAGGTACGCCATATTTTTCTAATGCCGCAGCAACGTTTGCAACTGCACTGATTTGCGGAACACCGACACCTGCAACAATACGAGTCGTACAGATAGAACCTGGACCGATACCCACTTTAACACCATCAGCTCCCGCTTCAGCCAGCGCAATCGCCGCACCTGCCGTGGCGATATTACCGCCAATGACCTGAACTTGTGGATAAGTAGACTTCACCCAGGCAACACGATCGATAACACCTTTCGAGTGACCATGTGCTGTATCAACAATAATGACATCGACACCCGCTTTAACCAGCGCATCAACACGCTCAGCAGTTTCAGCACCAGTACCGACAGCAGCGCCAACCAGCAGCTGACCTTTACTGTCTTTTGCCGCGATAGGATGGGTCGATGCTTTGTTCATATCTTTTACGGTCATCATACCGCGCAGACGGAAGGCATCATCGACTACCAGAATTTTTTCAATACGGTGTTTGCGTAACAGATTACGTACATCATCAGGATCAGCGCCTTCAACGACTGTCACCAAACGCTCTTTAGTGGTCATGATAGAGGCAACAGACGCATCAAGTTTCTTCTCGAAACGAGCATCACGACCGGTAACGATACCGACCAATTCACCATTATCAATAACAGGGAAACCAGAAAAGCCAAGATGAGCCGACATGGCATTCAATTCACCGACGGACGTATCAGGACTGCAAGTCACAGGGTCACTGACAACACCTGCCTCATACTTCTTCACCAGGCGAACCTGTTCAGCTTGTTCTTGGACGGTCAGATTCTTATGGATAATACCGATACCACCTTCCTGAGCCATAGCGATGGCCAGACCGGATTCAGTAACAGTATCCATTGCAGCGGAGACCAGAGGGATGTTCAACTCAATGCCTTTAGTCAGGCGTGTCTTCAGCGATACGTCTTTAGGTAAGACCTCGGAGTAACCGGGAACCAGTAGAACATCGTCAAAAGTAAGGGCTTCTTCAGCGATTCGCAACATGAGTGAGACTGCCTGTAATGTCTAAAAAAATAAGACGCGGGATTATAGCCTTTTGTCGAACTATCGACAATCAAAATCCGTCGAGATAATGTGAATAAATTCCAACCACTCTCTCTACTGCCAGACAGTATCCAGAGAGCATGCTAAAACGCAGGACGTTCGCTCAGATCATCGGTAAATTCCAACCATTTTTAATCTATTTATCAATTCTGCCAAACGCAGGTTACAAAGCGATGATCGGTTAGTTTAAGATACCTCTATGCAATCGTATTCTAAGCCCTAAAGTAAGCCCCAAAACATGACCGAACACAGACCGGACAGCAAGGCCTTCAGCGTCAGCGAACTCAACCGCCAGGTTAAATCTCTGCTGGAAAGCTCTTTTCTCACCATCCATGTAGAAGGTGAGCTGTCGAATGTCGTCCGCCCCAGCTCCGGGCACTGGTATTTCACCCTGAAAGACAGTGATGCTCAGGTACGTTGCGCCATGTTCCGCAATCGTAACCAATATCTGAAATATCAACCGAAAAATGGTGATCAGGTGATCGTTCGGGCAAAAGTCAGCCTCTATCCTGGTCGGGGTGACTACCAACTAATCTGCGACTTTATGGAAGACAGTGGCGTCGGCTCACTACAAAAAGCCTACGATGAGCTGAAATACAAGCTCCAACAGCAAGGCCTGTTCGATCCTGCTTTTAAAAAGTCGATTCCAGAAACACCTCGACACCTTGGCATTATTACTTCCGCCACCGGTGCTGCGGTTCACGACATTCTGACCGTCCTTAAACGACGCTTCCCATCGCTGCCAGTTACTCTGTTCCCTACCGCAGTACAGGGCACAGAAGCCGCTGGACAGATCGCCAATGCGATTCGACTGGCCAATGAGGATGGCCGATGCGACGTTCTGATTGTCGGTCGTGGCGGCGGCTCACTGGAAGACCTCTGGCCTTTTAACGAAGAGATCGTTGCCCAGAGTATTTTCCACAGCGAGATTCCAATCATCAGTGCCGTAGGACACGAAGTCGATGTCTCTATTGCCGACTTTGTTGCTGACCTGAGAGCCCCGACACCCTCGGCGGCCGCAGAACTCATCAGCCCAGACCAGCAACAGATACTGATACGCCTGAATCAACTTCAGCAACGGCTCGAACGGGCCTGGCACCGCAGCCAGACCCAACGTTTGCAAAAATTAGAATGGACCCGGGCCATGCTTCGCCATCCCGGGGACAAACTGAAAGAGCAGGCACAAAAACTGGATGACCTGGAACTGCGGATGCAAAGAGCAGTCAAAACGTCAGTCTTACAACAAAAAGTCCGCCTCAACGGTCTTCAGCAGCGTTATCTGCGGTGCGCTCCAGCACCTCGCATTGATGCGGCAATACAGAGAACTACAGAACTAGAGAAACGGCTGCAGACACTGATTCAATCAATCCTGAAGCAGAACAGCCTCAGATTATCTGGCATGGCCGCGACACTCAACAGCGTCAGCCCGCTGGCAACTCTAGACCGGGGTTACGCTATTGTTCAGGATCAACAAGGCAAAGTGGTACAGGACATTACCCTGTTATCACCCGAAGACAACATTGAAACCCGACTCAGCAATGGACGTTTTGTCAGCCGGGTCACAAAAATCATAAAGGACTAAGGAAATCCCATGCGCCTCGCCAGTTTAGTATTCAGTCTGATTATCAGTATCAACGCTTTTGCTTTTGAACTTCCGGAAGAATCACGGGTACCCGGAGGTATCGCGATGATATCTCTGAACGGACTTAACACTCAGGCCGCCCCCTCAGCCTGGTATCGTGGTAACCGGGTAATGGTCGTATCCAGTAAAAACACTGAATATGCGCAACAGTCTCCCTGGCTGGCGATCATCGGCATTCCATTATCAGCTAAAGCCTCAGCTGAGCAACTAATGAAGGCTGATGGCCAGCGCTTCCCTTTCCGTATTAAAGATAAAGCTTACGAAGAGCAGCGACTGACGGTCACCAATAAGCGCCATGTAAACCCAAACACGCAGGACCTGGAACGATATAAACGGGAAAAGAATGAGATGGTTGCAGCATTCACATCCTGGACTAGCCCAGAGATCGAAAGCCTTAACTTTAATCTTCCCGCCAGTGGTCGCTTTAGCAGCCCCTTCGGACTCAAACGTTTTTTCAATGAACAACCTCGTAATCCACACAGCGGTTTGGATATAGCAGGGGGACAAGGCGGTGCAATTAGTACCCCCTCTCCGGGTAAAGTCGTCGCCGTTGGAGAGTACTTTTTTAACGGTAACACCGTAATTATCGATCACGGTTATGGCCTGACGACTATGTACTGTCACATGAGTAAGATCGATGTAAAGATCGGCGACCAGCTCAACACGGGAGACCGCATTGGCGCTATCGGTAAGACAGGCCGGGTAACTGGCCCTCACCTTCACTGGAGCGTTAGCCTGAATAACACCCGTGTAGACCCGCTTCTTTTTGTTAAAGAGTAAGGGAATATGATAGGCTTCGCCGTTCTTAAAACCGAAACGACAGAGTAATCATGTCTGAAATTAAATTTGAAACAACTGAACAGATCGCCAGCTACGGTATCGGCCGTCAAATGGGCGATCACTTGGCAACTCAAAGCTTTGAAGGCGTAGAGCTGGAAGCTGTCGTCGCAGGCATCAGAGAGTCTTTTGCTGGCGCAGAGCTGAGCATTGAAGGCGATAAGATCCAAGCTGCATTCAACGAGATTCAGGGCCGTATGCAAGAGCAAGCTGAAAAGCTAGCTAAAGAAGCAGCCGCTGAAGGTGAGATGTTCCTGGAAAAGAACGCTCAGCGTGAAGAAGTATTCGTTACCGATTCTGGCCTGCAGTACGAAATCATCAATGCCGGTGAAGAAGGCGGCGAAAGCCCAACACCTGAATCGACTGTACGTACTCATTACCACGGTACATTCACCGATGGCAAAGTATTCGATAGCTCTTATGACCGTGGCCAGCCTGCTGAATTTCCTGTTGGCGGCGTAATCGCTGGCTGGACAGAAGCTCTTCAGCTGATGACTAAAGGTGCCAAGTGGCGTCTGACAGTTCCATATCAGCTGGCATACGGCGCACAGGGCTCTCCAGGCGGCATCCCTCCATACGCTACGCTGGTATTTGATGTAGAGCTGCTAGACCTTCTGTAAGCACTTCATCTGAAAAGATCTGATATGATCAAATAAAGACCGGTAGCGTTAACGCCCCGGTCTTTTTTATGGAGAGAAATAATGCAACTGAATGTACAGATCTCCGGTAGCGGAGCCCCACTGGTCATCATGCACGGTCTGTTTGGCACCCAGTCAAACTGGAGTGGTCAAATCAAAGCCCTGGCAGATCACTTTACTGTCTACGCCATCGATCTGCCCAACCATGGCCGTTCTCCCCATACAGACAGAACCAGCTATCCTCTGATGGCCGATAACATTATTGAACTGATGGACCAGTACAACCTGGAAAACGCCCATATCCTGGGTCATTCCATGGGTGGTAAAGTCGCCATGCAACTAGCGATGAACAATCCCCAGCGGGTCAAGAAGCTAATCGTTGTGGATATCGCCCCGGTGCAGTACCCCAATCATCACGGTGATGTTTTTACCGGTCTCAACGCCGTCGATCTGAACAACCTAAAATCCCGTGGCGATGCTGACAAACAACTAAGTCAGCATGTAGAGGAACTCAGTGTCAGGCAGTTTCTGCTTACTAACCTCTATCGCACTGAAGCAAAAGACTTTGCCTGGCGAATGAACTTGCCAGTACTGGAAGCCTGCTACGATGAGATAAGCAAAGCACCGACAGGCCCCGCTTTCGAAAACCCGATGCTGTTTATCAAAGGCGAAAATTCAAACTACATCACCACCGATTACCGCGACCAGATACTAAAACTGTTTCCAAAGGCGGATTACCGGCTAATAAAAGATGCAGGGCATTGGCCCCATGCTGAGAAGGCTACGGTTTTTACAAAATTGGTTTTGAATTACCTGAATAAGTAAATTCAGTTAATCTTCGCCTTGCCATCAAACAACATCGCGAGTCTGCTTGACTGAATTATCTCGATGTTATTCTTTTGAGCATAATTGTGTGCAGAGGCTGAAACTTCACCCAGCGTTAGGTAAAGGTAGCCTATTGCCTCTGTTGTTTCACCTGCTGCCACTAACAGCTTCAACGGCTCTATTCCCGTATTCGCCGCTTTAAATCGCTTACTGCACAACAACAGCTTTCGATGACCGCGGACGAGCTCTAAATCCGCACCATTACCTTTAAACGTACTCGACTGGTAACCACTTTTTATATAGTTAGCCGCTATTTTTTCAGAGATGACCCCTGCCGACATATTTCTCGCTTGCTGAGATACTTCCAACACCCGTTTTTGTGAAGGTTGCTGCAATTGCTTAAATCCAGCGAAACCGCCTATTACAAAAAACGGCATTGAAGCGACAATGCTCACAATCACATATTGCGCATCTGTTGCAGCCAAACTGATCAATAAAATGAACAAACCAATGAGTACGCTATACCACCAAGTGGATCGCAATAACACTGCGAACAACGACCCTTTAGCCATCTTAAACTTCATAAATTAATCACCTTTTAAAATACTGTTGCTCGTTTGATAAAGCAGAGAATATAGAGCTTAAGTATACGAGCGTATACTACTATTCTTCTTACCTAAACCCGCAGTGTGTTCAGTTGCACATCTCCCCCGCACCAAAGCTACTGGTCCACGCCCAATGATAATCGTGCCCATCTAAGTGACCTGTCACATCTATGCACTCACCGACAAATACAGCACCGACCTCAAAGGTCTTAGAGCTAACCTCATTAATGTCGATACCATCTAAAGTCAAATCCGCTGTGAGATAGCCTTCGTGCCGCTGGGCTGTATTTTCCAGTCGCGAAATCGTTGCGCCAGCTGCTATAACTTTTCGTTATTCATTTGTCCTAGCATTGGCTTCTATACGCCTTCATCATCGCTACATCTCTATCTTTATACTTTTCATCACAACGGACACAATGCAAGACTGATCCTAGATTCTGCAGAAAGAGGCGGGGGTTAGGGACTAGAGAAAGAATAAGTGGCTAAAACGCCGCTTCTCGACTTGCTCGTTGTTAGAAAAAGCAAAACGGTTAAATAACGACCTAATTCTCTATAACGGCTAATCACGGTTATAGTTGGTAGTGAATCCACTACCAAACCACATGTGATATATGAAGCCAATGGCCAAATTTACAATCAGTGCCGCTGCAAGAGATGCGGGAGTCGGCGTTGAAACTATCAGGTACTATCAACGCATAGGACTCATACCTCAGCCTCCAAAACCAGCTATTGGCTATCGTTCATACACCCATGAAGACCTCCAGCAACTTAGATTTATTCAACGAGCAAAGCAACTTGGATTCAACCTTGCCGAAATTAAAACACTACTCTCTCTGGAAGAGATGAACTGTGATGAAACCAGACAACTGGCGTCCAGCAAGCTTGACGATGTAACGGGTAAGATCAAAGACCTTCAATCGATTGCAACAACCCTCGAAACACTTATTGCTTCCTGTGAAAGCAACAATGGCAATTCTACTTGCCCCATTATTGAAGCCATCTCTCAAGATAAGTAATTCTCACTTGATTCCGTACCATGGTACGGAGTTTATACTCATGTTTGTAGCTTGGGGTTTACCTACACCGCATCATCTAGTCGGTTAGATTCCCTTAGAGGAGAGTAGTCATGGGAAATATAATTTTAGAGTCAACTATCACCTGTCCGCAGTGTGATCACTCAAAAACTGAAATAATGCCAACCGATGCCTGCCAATGGTTCTATGAATGCGAAGGGTGCGGCGTTCTTCTTAAGCCACTAAAGGGCGATTGCTGCGTTTATTGTTCTTATGGCACAACGCCATGCCCTCCAATACAGGAAGGAACAAGCTGCTGTTCAAAGTAAGCAGATAAGGAAAAACAGAATGCCTAAATCATTACTCAAGACCGGCCTCATCGGAACAGTTATTGCCGCCATTTGCTGCTTCACCCCCATTCTGGTGATTTTGCTCAGCGCAATAGGCTTGGCCTCGTTTGTTGGCTATCTCGATTATGTGCTTCTGCCCCTGCTTGGAATCTTTATCTGCATAACACTCTATGCCTTAATGCAGCGATACAGTAATTAGCTTTCTCGAAAAAAAATCATCCATTAAGGCCTCTTTTTTGGCTAGCTATTCTAAATAGCGAGCCAAGAAAACTTTTATTTCCTTAATTGAGTTTGTCGCAGCGTTTGAGTCGTAGGCGATTGTGTAGCCGTCATAAATCACCGGCGGATCCATGCTTGAATCATCAAAACCATGATAGGCCTGATCATAAACCTTTAGCGTAATATTCTTTTGATAGCCGCTATCCTGTGCATCAATATACTTGTAACACCTTTCTACTGGGGTCCAATCATCCGCTTTACCTGCCAGGACAAGTAGAGGCGTGGTGGTTGTTTTGAGGTTTTTATTTTCACACCATGGATAGTATGAGACCACCGCTTGAATAGATTCTTCCCTTGCCTGCTCAGGTAAGTAATCCTGAGTGACATAGAGTGCCGTCCATCCTCCATGTGAAAACCCGATCATAGCAATTTTTTTTGGATTAACGAAAGGCTGCTTTCGAAGATAAGCGGCTGCTCCATATACATCGCAAGCGCGCGCTTCCGGAGAGACCTTCTGTGGGCTTTCACAAACAGTATTTACATCTCTGGGGGAAAAGCTATCAACAATAATAGCTACGTATCCCCAGTCATTCAGGCGCTGTGCCCAGGAATGTTGGTTCGATTCAACGCCAAAGCAACCGTGAGCAATTATTACTGCTGGGAATGGCCCATCCCCTACTGGCCTGGAAATAAGGCCGCGAATAATCACTGACCCTTCTTCGTTAACAGGGGCTGTGTTGAATGTGA
>JAGPUU010000097.1 GCA_018067325.1 Amphritea sp. | reverse complement strand
CATCTTCTTCCATCAGCTGCTTCATGCGGCGCTGCATCGGATACCAGAGCAAAGCTGCAAATAGGAATGCCGGAGTAACACTTTTATCTTGCTGTATCCGGCGGTCGGTATTTTGCAGAGCATTCAATACTAGTTTTTCTACCGGGTATCCCTCAGGGTTTTTGAGGCTGTCCGCGGTTTGTTCAAGCAGTGGGGCCAAAAGATTATGTTTGCGCAGCTGGTGGAAGGACTCTACTCCATGGCCAGACTGGAAGATTTTTAGCGCTTCATCAAACAGTCGGGCAGGAGCGATATCTTTTAATAGATAGCCCAGCTCTTTTAAGGGTGCTTCCGATGCCGGTTCAATAGTAAAGCCTAACTTGGCTGCAAACCGTGCTGCCCGGAGCATGCGTACAGGGTCTTCACGATAACGGGCATCCGGGTCGCCAATCATTCGCAGAATGCCATGTTTCAGATCACTGAAGCCGTTCGTGAAGTCGTAGATGCAATGATCATTAGGGCAGTAATAGAGAGCGTTAACGGTAAAGTCGCGACGCAATGCGTCTTCTTCTATGGTGCCGTATACGTTGTCCCGGACGATCATGCCGCTGTCATTCTGACGGCCGTGTTCACCGTCGTTGTTCTTCGGTTGACTATCATGGCTAGCGCGAAAGGTTGCTACTTCGATCAGATCACGGCCAAAGCGAACATGCAGCAGCTTGAAGCGACGACCAATCAGGCGTGAGCGACGGAACAGAGCGTGGGCTTGTTCGGGGGTTGCGCTAGTGGCAACATCAAAATCTTTAGGCTGTTTATTCATCAGCAGGTCACGGATGCAGCCGCCGACTAGATAGCCTTCGAAGCCTTCATCCTGTAGATGATATGCGGTTTTCATCGCCGCGTCGTTTAGGCGTCGACGGGGAATTTGGTGTGTCTCTTCGGGAATGAGCTGGCGTCCTTGTGCCTGCTGATTTTCAGCACTCTCAGAACTTTTGCTACTACTACCAAATAGCCGGCGGATAAACGAACCTATAGGTGACGAGTTATTGTTCATATCTCAGTAAGAATCTTGCGCAGATTAAGAGCGCGAATAATAGCATGAAATTTTACGGAATAACGCAGTAAACGCCGTAAAAACAGTGATCAATGAGGTAAATGCGGGAATTAGATAACAGGTAAAAGGGAATGGATAAGCTGATCGCCTTAGACAACAACGTTAACCTTAGCTTGTTGTTTTTATTTCTAAGAGCACTATCTCGGGACCGTCGTATTTGGGTGTCTATTACGGCGACCAGCTTAAAGCCTCATTATTATTTTTATTCGAGGCAGGTTGCTTATAAACGAGTAATCTGGGTTTTATTTTTATTATGATTACATGCTTTAAGCATTGTTTTTCTTCTTGCTTACAATAAAGCATGGCTTGTGCCAACTTATGTAACTGTTTGATTTTAATTGATTATTTTTGTATTTATCTGATTTGTTACCTAGGTTTCCAATCGAGGGTAACAAAAAGTGTTACCTTTCAACTCATGCTGCATCTGCGTAAAGGTGGATAAGTAACACTTTTGGTAGGGGCTTATTATCCTAAAGTCGCAACTTATTCGCTAGCCAATGTAGAGTCTTGCTTCGGCTTTCTCGGAATGCCGAGCTTCTGGCGTCTTTCCCATAAGCACTTTCGGCTGACGCCCAGTTTTTTTGCCAGAGCTGTCTCACTCATACTGTCCTGATTTTCCAGTACGAACCGCTGGAAGTAATCATCCAGTGATAGGTTTTGTTCCGGGCGGCGCTCAGTTCTGTCTCCGGTTGTTTCTGCAACGAGTGAGTTACCATTGGCAAAACTGCTTTCCAGTTCAGCCAATGAGCCAGGTTCAATATCAAGGCCCAGCAGGTCGGTGGTGATTATGTGGTCTTCGGACAGAATAACAGCCCGCTCTATAGCGTTTTGTAGCTCTCTAACGTTACCAGGCCAGTTGTAGCGGGTCATAGTTTGGCAGGCATCGTTGCTGAACTTCAGTAATTTAGACCCGAGTTTATCGCAACTTTTCTGCAGGAACTGTTGGGCAATTGTGATGATATCATCGCCACGTTCGCGTAGCGGAGGCATCTGCAACTCCATCACATAGAGTCGATAATAGAGGTCTTCACGGAACTCGCCGGTCTTGGCTAGCGCTTTAAGGTTGCGGTGGGTTGCGGCGATGAGACGGACATCTACATTGATCGATTTAACGGCGCCGACACGCCGTATTTCGCTCTCTTGCAGAAAGCGTAACAGGCGAGCCTGAGCTTCCAGGGGTAGTTCGCCAATCTCGTCCAGAAACAGGGTGCCGCCGTGAGCTGCTTCGATCAGTCCGTTACGTGCGCTGTCCGCACCGGTGAAAGCGCCTTTCTCATGACCAAAGAGCTCCGATTCAATCAGTGTTTCGGGAATCGAAGCACAGTTAACCGATATCATGGGTGCATCGGCTCGCGAACTCTGTTGGTGAATTGCCCGGGCCGCTAATTCCTTACCGGTACCGGATTCTCCCTGAATCAAAACAGTGGCATCGGTGCGAGCGACTTTGTGGATACGGCTAAACAGATCTTGCATCGACTTACAGGTACCAACCATCTGATTGGCTGAGGCCGTCTTTGATTTGTCAGAATTTGCTTTTGTCTGTTTGCTTTTATCTTCAGCGCCACGAAGCTTGATAATATTGGCGATGGTTTCCAGCACTTCGTCATGATCAAAGGGTTTGGCTATGTAGTCTACCGCGCCCATTTTCATAGCATCGACAGCAGATCTCATGCTGGCATAACTGGTCATAATGACAACAGGAACAGCCTTTGCCAGGTTGATCAGGTCGGTGCCTGGTGCACCAGGCAAGCGTAGATCGCTGATGATCAGGTTGTAGTCATTGAGGTTGAACTGGCTGGTTGCTTCGTCGACAGACCCCGCGTCGTCAACGGAGTAGCTATTGCGCTCCAGCAAACGCCGGAGGGCAGTACGTATAATAGATTCATCTTCTACGATCAGAATGCGGCTCATTCGGTATACCTTTGCTTTCTTAGCCTTCGCCCACAGGTTTTCGTTTCTAAAAAACTTATCCTGCAAGCTTATTCTTGTAAGCTTTTGGGGAGGGTGATAACCACTTGAGTGCCATTATTCTGATTTTTATTGGCGGGACTCACTATGCTTATACTACCATAATGCTCTTCAATGATGTTATATACCAAAGGCAGTCCTAATCCGGTACCTTTTCCGGGGTCTTTGGTGGTAAAAAAAGGCTCAAACAGTTTATCCTGATGTTCTTTTACAATACCGCTGCCCTCATCGGTGACGGTCACTTCTATCGAGCTATTCCCCTCGTGCGCATCCAGCCAGACTGAACTGTTATCCGGTGACGCGTCACAAGCATTATTGATCAGGTTTACAAACACCTGTAGGAGTCGCTGAGGGTCGCCGCCAACGTTCACTGTGTTATCAATATTGTTCATTAGCTGTATCTGTCGGCCTCTGCTATCCATGGAAACAAGATGGATCGCCTCATCTGTGAGTTCTTTCAGGCTGACATTTTCCTCAAATCGCTGGCCATCACTTTGTCCGGTATGGGCAAAGCGGATCAGTGATTGCACGATGCGGGTGATTCGGGCGGTTTGGGCCACGATCTGTTCGCCGCTTTCGAGAATAATTGGGTCTTCCGTTTCGTACTTCAGGTTCTGAGCCAGGCAAGCGATACCGGTGACAGGGTTGCCTATTTCGTGGGCAACACCCGCCGCAAAACGGCCAATGGATGCTAGCCGTTCATTGTGAGAAAGCCTGTTTACCAGGATCTGGTTCTCGGTTTCGTTCTCAAGCAGTATCACCATCGCGTCGGTATCATCAGCCAGGCTGGCCTTATGCAGGCTAAGCCAGCAATTTTCGCCATTAATCAGCATGTGGTGAGAGAGCAGGTGGTTCTGATTCAGGGCAGAAAAATTGAACAGAAGTTCGCCCCAGGGAGCGGCAATGTTAACCAGTTTTTTCGTTAGTACTGATGAGGTGCTTAATCCGGTGAAATGCTCCATCTCGGCGTTCCAGAAGATAATCTGACCTTTTTCGTCCAGTGAACAGGCGCCGATGGGAAGTCGTTGCAGAGTCATGCGGTGGTGGCGGCGCAAATTATCCAGTTCAGCTGCTAATCCACTGAGCTGGGTCTGGTAGTTTTCCAGTTGACCTTCCAGCAGGTGGATATCCTGAGTGCGGTATTGGTCGAGCGTATTTTTTTCTGTTTTCTGGTAAAGCAGACTGCTGGCGCCAACCGGCCCGAAGAGGGCGCTGAGACGACTTTCGATCAGTGTGTTGAGACGCATTAGATCGATTGCGTCCAACTCTTTGTTAGTGAGCTTAAGTTCTTTTAAGGCGTTATCTATTTCCCGTTGAGCGGTCTCTTTGCCTAATTGATTGCTGAGCAGTTCAACCAATTCATCGCTATTGCTGATATCTAATTGAGGGCTAATCGGACGCTGAATACTGTTATGCAAGCAGGCACTGGCGCTGGCTGTTTCTTCCTTGGAGCTCTTGGTGATGAGTGAGGCTAACAGGAAAATAGTGATGTTTGCGGCTAACGCGTAGATCGCAATCTGGTGCCAGTCCTGTTGAATGTGC
>JAGPUU010000092.1 GCA_018067325.1 Amphritea sp. | reverse complement strand
ATTGGTTCGTACCCGCGGTGAAGAGATTTCGGTATTGGGTCGTAATACCCAGGGCGTACGAGTGATTCGGGTGGCCGAGGATGAAAATCTGGTAGGTGTTGCACGGATCGAAGAGCCTGAAGAGTCTGAAGATGATCTGATCGAAGGTGAAGTGGTTGAAGGCGAAGAAGGTGAAGTCGCTTCAGCACCTGAACCTGCAGCAGATCAGGCGTCTGAATCATCAGAAGATGATATCGAAGAGTAATCATCCGTAAGTGTTGAGAGTCTGTGCGGCCCGGGTCGCACAGTTTTCTCTGACAGTTTTACAGAATTTTTTACAGAATATTCCAAATGACACGTAATTATAATTTCAGTGCCGGGCCTTCTGCGTTACCGGTAGATGTATTAAAACAGGCTCAGGAAGAACTTCTTGACTGGCACGGTCTGGGACTTTCCATTATGGAAATGAGCCATCGTAGCAGCGAGTTTGTCGGCGTGGCTGAAGAGGCAGAACAGGATCTGCGTGATCTGATGCAGATACCTGATAACTACAAGGTTCTGTTTATGCAGGGTGGCGCTAGCAGCCAGTTCAGCATGATTCCGATGAACCTGCTGCGTGGTAAAAAAACAGCAGACTATATCAATACCGGTGACTGGTCTAAGAAAGCGATTAAAGAAGCGTCACGTTATTGTGAAGTAAATGTGGTTGCGACCTCAGAAGAGAATAACTTTACCAGCGCTCCGCGACAGGAAGAGTTAAAGCTCAATCCAGACGCTGCCTACCTGCATTACACTCCGAATGAGACGATTCGGGGCGTCGAGTTTGACTATATTCCAGAAACCGGTGATGTACCGCTGGTAGCCGATCTCTCTTCTAATATATTGTCGCGCCCGATTGATGTGAGCCGTTTTGGAATGATCTATGCCGGCGCACAGAAAAATATTGGTCCGGCTGGTCTGACGGTGGTTATCGTTCGGGAAGACCTGCTTGGCGATACATTGGCGGGCACGCCTTCATTGTATGACTACAAAATGACAGCCGATGCGGGTTCTATGGTTAACACCCCGCCAACTTATGGCTGGTACCTGGCAGGCTTAGTGTTTAAGTGGTTGAAAGCTCAGGGTGGCGTTGAGGCGATTACTAAGATTAACCGTCGTAAGGCGGAGAAACTTTACGCGATAATTGATGAAAACCCGTTTTACTCAAATCCTGTGACGCATAATGCGCGCTCCTGGATGAATGTACCTTTTATTCTGGCTAACGCGGATGTGGATAAACAGTTCCTTGTTGAGGCGGAAGAAAAGGGCTTGTTGAATCTTCCAGGCCATAGGTCTGTTGGTGGTATGCGGGCGAGTATCTATAATGCTGTTCCTGAAGCGGGTGTAGATGCTTTGATCGCATTTATGCAGGATTTTTCACAACGTCACGGCTGAGCCGAAATTGCAGAGGTCGTTAGAATGAGTGATCAGGAAAAAGAACTTAAGGTTCTGCGCGATCAGATCGATTCAATCGATAAACAGATTCATCAACTGTTGAACGACCGTGCCCGTTGCGCGCAGGAAGTTGCGGAAGTTAAGGAAAAGCATCAAGGGCCTCAGGACGCGGTGTTTTATCGTCCTGAGCGTGAGGCTCAGGTTCTGCGCCGTGTTATGGCACGAAACGAGGGCCCGCTGGCGGATAAGGAAGTTGCACGGTTATTCCGTGAAGTGATGTCGGTCTGTCTTGCGCTGGAAAAACCAATGCATGTTGCTTTTCTGGGTCCAGAAGGGAATTTTACTCAGCAGGCTGCCAGTAAGCATTTTGGCCATTCGGCTCACTGTATTCCCTTTAGCAATAGTGATGAAGTCTTTCGCGAAGTTGAAGCCGGTGGTGCGCACTATGGTGTGGTGCCGATTGAAAACTCTTCTGAAGGAATGGTCGGCCATACCCTGGATCTGTTTAAGCGCTTTCAGTTGACGATTTGCGGGGAAGTGAAACTTAATATTCATCATCACTTGCTTCGTGCAGGTGCTGAAGGGCTGGACGGCATTACTCATATATATTCGCCTCAACAGACGCTGTCGCAGTGTCGAAGCTGGCTGGATAATCATTTTCTCTCTGCTGAGCGAGTCCCCGTCAGTAGTAATTCTGAAGCGGCGCGCATGGCGTTGCAGCAAGGTCCGGGCGCTGCAGCTATCGCCAGCGAACTGGCTGCAGACCTTTATCAGTTAAATATTGTTTCAAAAAACATCGATGATCAGTCGGATAACAGTACCCGCTATCTGATTATCGGTGATCAGGATGTAGGCGAAAGCGGCCAGGACAAAACCTCTATTCTGGTTACTGTCCGGGATAAGGCTGGTGCGCTTTATGAGCTTCTTGAACATTTTCATAAACACGAAATTAGCCTTACCGGAATAGAAACGCGTCCAGCCAGCGCAGAAAGCTCCCATTCAGTTTTTTATATTGATTTTCAGGGGCATTCGGCAAACTCGCATATACAGAAAGTATTGCAGGAGTTGGAGTCGGACACAGTGGAACTTAAAATATTGGGTTCTTATCCGGTAGCTGTACTCTGACCAGGAATCAATCTAATGGCATCTGATTTTTATGCACTGGCTACACCCGGTATACAGGGGCTTCATCCATATCAGCCGGGAAAACCGGTTGAAGAGTTGGAGCGAGAGCTAGGTATCACCAATAGTATTAAGCTGGCGAGTAATGAAAACCCTCTGGGCCCAAGTCAGCAGGCAATGGACGCAGCTGCCGCTAGTCTAAAAGACGCTTGCCGCTATCCCGATGCCAGCGGCTTTCGATTGAAACAGGTGTTGTCAGAGCGGTATGGTTTTGCGCCAGAGACAATTACTCTGGGAAATGGCTCCAATGATGTACTTGATCTGATTGGCAGGACCTTTGTATTGCCAGGTGATGAAGTGATCTACTCTGAATTCTCTTTCGTTGTCTATATGCTAGTGGCCCAATCTTTAGGCGCAAAGGCTGTCGTGACGCCTGCGTTGAATTGGGGGCATGATCTGGATGCGATGGCTGCAGCGGTAACTGACAAAACCCGGGTGATTTATCTGGCAAACCCTAATAACCCGACCGGTACTTATTTCAGTGCTGAGGCTCTTAGCGCTTTTATGGCGAAGGTGCCTGAATCGGTTGTGGTTGTTCTCGATGAAGCATATGCCGAGTATGTGACTGAAGCAGACTACGGAAGTGGTCTAAAATTACTTGGCGAGTTTGCTAACCTGATTGTTACCCGTACTTTTTCAAAAGCATATGGATTAGCGGCTCTTAGAATGGGCTATGCGGTGGCTAATGCGCAGATTACAGACCTGCTGAACCGGATTAGGCAGCCCTTCAATGTTAATGTTCCCGCCTTGGCAGCGGCAACGGCAGTGTTAGACGATTCAGCTTACTTGCTGCGAAGCGTCAGTAATAATACCGCCGGAATGGCTCAGTTGGAGCAGGGCTTTGCTAAGCTGGGGTTAAACTGGATACCTTCAGTAGGTAATTTCATTACGGTTGATTGTGGTCAGAATGCGACTTCACTCTACGATGCATTGTTACTCGAAGGGGTGATTGTAAGGCCTGTTGCTAACTATCGAATGCCGAATCATCTACGTGTGACAATTGGGTTGCCGGACGAAAATAGTCGTTGTCTGGAGGCTTTCGCTAAGGTGCTAAAAAAGTGAGTTTCCTGACGGGGCGGGTATTAGTTATCGGGCTGGGTCTGATTGGCGGCTCTCTGGCTAA
>JAGPUU010000085.1 GCA_018067325.1 Amphritea sp. | reverse complement strand
AAGTCTTACCGGTGATCTCTTAGCCCTCTGTTGCGCCTTGTCGCTGTCGGCAAAGTTCGTCAATGACCGCGCAGTCAAACATCGAGATATGACTCCAGCATTAATCACCGGCGGGCTTTTCATTGCTCTAGCCAGCCTGTTTAATGCATCTCCTCTTGCGTTGTCCGGTTCAGACTGGGCCTGGATGCTATTGCTCTGCGTTATCATCATCCCGATTGCATTTGTTCTAATCACTTTGGGGCCCACAAGAATTACAGCGGCCGAAGTGGGTATGCTGATGCTACTGGAAACAGTTTTTGGCCCCCTGCTCGTCTGGCTGTTTCTAAGTGAAGCACCAACCTCTGCAGCCCTACAGGGAGGCGGACTGGTGATTGGCACATTGCTACTTCACGGCTATATAAAATGGCGTCACGTAAGCTATAAGTGAAAAAAAAGTTTGCATCGCCACCGATGAATCGTAAGAATAGGTAAAAAGCTCTACAAAAGAACACCCTATGCGAAAATTTGAAGACTCTTTACCCCTACAACTCCTCAAAGCCCGCGAAGCTACGATGACATTTTTCCGTCCTCTGCTTCAAGAGAACAATATTACAGAGCAACAGTGGCGTGTTCTCCGTGCCCTGAGAGCTTTCGGTGAATTGGAGTCTAAGCAGCTAGCAGATCATTGCTGTATCCTGAGCCCAAGCCTGACCGGCATCATAAAGCGACTGGAACAACAGGACTACATCACCCGCAAAAAGTCAGAAGAGGATCAGCGTCGTACTCTGATACGCCTTACTGATAAATCCCAAGTGCTGTTCGAACGCCTCAGTCCCGATGTTGATGCGAAATATAAAAAGTTTACCGACCTCTACGGAACGGAGAAACTGGCGGTTCTTTCCCAGCTGTTAAAAGAACTGACTGAGCTAGAATCCAATATAAAGGATAGCTAACGCCAGTAAAACAAGAGAGAGCACTGTCAGGATTATTCTTCAATCTTCAGTAACGCTCTCTCTATTGGCAATCCAACACTTAACTTTGTTTCTATACTCTAGCGGGTTAAAAAACTTCGCAACATTACTCCTTGCTATAACCCTCTTCGTGCAGCTTTTTTCTACAAACCGTTCATTACATAAATAACCGCACCCCAACAAAAGTTATCTTTCAGTGATCTGAATCATGTAAACAGCAGTGCTCTTTGACAAGACCAGTAAGACTAACTAATCTTGCATATAGTTAATATGTTAACTAAAATAAGACTCTGTGTGCAGGCTATATACCTGTTCTTCAAACATACTTATAAGAATCAAATGAGGTAAGACCATGGGCGAAATTGTACTGGCAGCTAAAATCACTCACGTGCCAACAATGTTATTATCCGAACGGCCAGGCCCCTTGGAAGGCACCCGTCAGCAAGCGATCGATGGTCACAAAGAGATCGCACGTCGTGCACGCGAAGCCGGCGCAGATACCGTTGTGGTGCTTGATACCCACTGGTTGGTGAATAACGGATACCATGTTAATGCCCGAGACCATTTCAAAGGTGTTTATACCAGCAATGAATTCCCTCACTTCATCCAGAATCTCGAGTATGAATATAACGGTGATTCTAAACTAGGTGATCTGATTGCTGAGAAAGCAACAGCGAAAGGTGTTTACACCCTTTCTCATCAAGTTGAATCTCTTGATCTCGAATATGGCACGCTCGTACCTATGCGCTATATGAATCCAGAAGGTGACCTGAAAGTTGTTTCTGTTGCTGGTTGGTGTACCGTTCACAGCATTGAATCCTCCAGACTTCTCGGTGAAGCAATCCGTGAAGCAATCGAAGCCAGTGATAACAAAGTACTGTTACTTGCTTCAGGCTCTCTGTCCCACGAGATCTGGAACAATGATGAGTACGCAGCAAACAACGGCACTTTTACCATATCGAAAGAGTTTAACCGACAGGTCGATTTGCGTGTTCTGGAACTCTGGGACAAAGGTGAAATGAGCACTTTCATCAAGATGCTTCCAGAGTATGCAGCGCTCTGCCATGGTGAAGGCGGTATGCATGATACAGCGATGTTGTTAGGTGCCCTTGGCTGGGACAAGTACGAAGGAAGGGGCGAGCTTATCGGCGAATACTTTCCAAGTTCAGGTACGGGTCAGGCGAACGTCATCTTCAGTCTCTGATTTATCGGCAATAAAAAAGGAGTCCTTAAGGACTCCTTTTTTTATGCATCAACTAAGCAATAGTAGTATTCAGGCAATTAGCGCTGAAGGCCACCGATACAGATGTATTTAGTTTCCAGGTAATCATCTAAGCCATACTTAGAACCTTCACGGCCCTGACCCGACTCTTTCACTCCACCGAATGGAATAACCTCAGAGCTGATTGAAGTTTCATTTACCCCAACCATGCCGTATTCAATACCTTCAGAAACGCGCCAGATACGGCCCACATTCTCGGTATACACATAAGCGGCCAGGCCAAACTCTGTATCGTTAGCCATCGAAATAGCCTGTTCTTCAGTGCTGAACTTAAAGACGGGAGCAACCGGTCCAAAGATCTCTTCAGAGAAGATACTCATGCTGTCATCTACATTAGTCAGAATGGTTGGCTCATAGAAGCAGTTGCCCAAGACTGAAGGCTTACCGCCGGTGACAACATTTGCCCCCTGCTTAACCGCGTTCTGAACGATATTATCGATATCACCCAAAGCTTTTTTAGACACAACAGGACCGTGGGTAGTATCTGCATCAAAGCCAAGTCCCAGACGGAAATCATTTACCGCAGCGGCAAATTTTTCAACAAAAGCATCGTAGATACCTTCCTGAACCAACAGTCGGTTAGCACAGATGCAGGTCTGGCCTGAGTTACGGTATTTAGACACTAGAGCACCTTTAACCGCCAGATCCAGATCTGCATCGTCAAAGATAATAACCGGAGCGTTACCACCTAACTCCATTGAGGTACGCTTTACGGTATCCGCACACTGCTTCATCAGTAGCTTACCAACCGGAGTCGACCCGGTAAAAGTCAGCTTTTTAACCACCGGATTAGAGGTCATCTCGCCGCCAACCTTTGAAGACTGGGAGCTCGGTAGTACGCTGAACAAGCCAGCAGGCAAACCAGCCCGATTAGCTAGCTCTACCAACGATAGCGCTGAAAGAGGCGTCTCAGCTGCAGGCTTCAACACAATCGCACAACCTGCCGCCAGTGCTGGAGCAGCCTTACGGGTGATCATCGCGTTCGGGAAATTCCAGGGCGTAATAGCAGCAACAACGCCTACAGGCTGTTTAATCACAATACTACGGCGATCATTAGAAGACGGCAGTACATCGCCGTATACGCGCTTACCCTCTTCTGCAAACCATTTCAGGTAAGAAGCACCGTATAGCACCTCACCTTTAGATTCAAAAACCGGCTTACCCTGTTCAAGGGTCATGATCGCTGCCAGATCATCAATGTTTTCAATAATCAGTGCATGCCAGCGCTCCAGAATTTCTGAACGCTGCCCGGCAGGTAAAGCTTTCCACTCAATCATTGCAGAATCCGCTGCGGCAATAGCACGTGCAGTCTCCGGCTGGCCAACACTAGCCACCTCGGCAATAACATCACCAGTAGCAGGATTCATAACAGTAAAAGTTTCACCGGCATCGCCATCAACCCACTGCCCGTCTATAAACGCCTGAGTTTTCAGCAACGAGGAATCATTCAGTTCTAATTTCATAGCTATCTCTTCTAACGTTGTCGGGCAGTTCAACCCGTTTATTATGGGCTATACTCTATTAGAATTTAGTTAATAAGTTAAGTACTTTTTTTATTATGGTTCTAAACAAACTATGAAATTGCTTCCCTAGCATAGTTCCTAATCCCTTCATCGCTAGCAGATGCGTCCCTATCAGTGTATTCTGTTAACTTATTAAGTATTTCTAAGTTACCGAACGATACTCTTTCAATATGCCGAACTCCATCCACAGTAATAGCGCTCAAATTAAGACCCCTGTCGCGCTTTTAGCCGGAATGGCAATCGCCAGCCCCGTGGCACTGAACCTCTACGCACCAGTGATGCCTGTGTTAGCTGAACAGTTCAACACCAGCTCATTTACTATTCAACTGGGTTTTACTTTCTATCTGCTT
>JAGPUU010000063.1 GCA_018067325.1 Amphritea sp. | reverse complement strand
TAGTGAATGACAGCGTGTTAACCGGCGATACGCTCCTACTGGGTGGAACAGGACGCAGTGACCTGCCCGGGGGAGATCCCAGCAAGCTATATCACAGCCTGTTTAATAAGTTATTGCTTTTACCTCCGGATACTCGTGTCTATCCCGCCCATATCTACAGCGACAAAAAGCACTCTACTATCGCTAACGAACTTGCCTATAACCGGCGACTTCAGATCACCGAACAAACGGGCTTTATTGAGCAGATGAATAACCTCAACCTCAGTATGCCAGACCACCTGACCGAAGCTTTGCGAACAAACCTTTCCGGCGGAAAAACGGTTGCGAAGATGATTGCCGAAGCAGCTGAAAAAGTACCTTTTATGTCATTAACTGAAGTAGCAAAGAGAGTAAATTCAAAATCAGCGGACTTTATTTTACTCGACGTCAGGGAGGCACAAGCTTTTTTAGAGGGACATATTCCCGGTGCAATTAACATCCCACGGGGGCAACTGGAACTGAAAGTTAATGAGCTCTTGCCAAACCCAATGCTAAGGATCGTGGCTTACTGCCAATATGGAAAAATATCCACTCTTGCTGCGGCAACTCTTAAAGAACTAGGGTTTGACAGGGCAGTAGCGCTCGATGGCGGATTTAATTCCTGGCAGGGCCAAGACTACCCTGTAACCAAGCCGGATTAGAAACACTCATTGGATGAATAAGATAATCAGACTTTCACTCGACGGGAGATTCCCAGATTTTTTTACTTTCCTGTAAGCGTATCCACAGCCCCTCGACCTTTTCACGAGCCCAGGGTGTCTGTCGTAAAAACTTAAGACTCGATTTAATACTGGGATCACTTTTAAAACAACGAATATCAATGCGTGAAGCCAGCTCTTGCCAACCATATTCAGCCTCAAGCTCGGTTACCACCTGCTTCAGAGTAACCCCATGTAGTGGGTTATTTTTCTGAGCGCTCTGCTGTTGAGCGTCTGATGCTTGTGCTTCGCTCATGCCTCGGCCTGTTCAGCCAGACGCTCCCTTTCAGCTTTTGAAACATAACGAGGTTTATTTGAAATCTTTAAGCGATCTGACACTCGCTTCGCTCGCTTTCTCAGTATCGAGTTAATTTTCTTCTTTTTGTTCATATTCCCATCTCTCTCAGAGCAACATCTGCCTGGAAAATCAATTTAAGTCTTATACCGGTGATTCTACCGGAGTTTAGAGATCAGTTCACAGAATCGATCGAATTGATAAAACTATTAACGCTGCTCTGCGAATAAAAAGCCCAGAAAAACAGCCACGTATCAAGCATTATAAAATGCACATTTTCTGTGGATAAGTCAGTGCATTACTATTTTACAACCTGCCCTGAAGCACGGTATATAAGGACTTCAGCGATCTGTTCAGAAAAGCAGCTGTATAAAATATAGTCTATTATCTTTCAATCACTTAGCGGCCACAACAGAAACAACCTAAGGCCTGTGCATCGCACAATCTATAGACTTAAGGAAAAGCTTAGAAGGCTGTGAAGAACTTTCGCAGGATAGTGCGATTACCCACTGAGATAACCGCTCATTATCAATCATGTAACCAAAAGGTTCCAAGTGAGTTTAATCTTCTGGTATTTCTATCTCGACATGGGAAACTGGTTTCATACAACAAGCCAGAATTTCATCACCCACGGTGTCATATAGCGCATCCTGAACCTCTTCAACTTCGCCCTCAATCAGGCGAACCCGGCAGCAACCACAGTAACCACCACGGCAGTTATAAGGTGCAGGAATCTCTTGCGCCTCAAGCGCATCCAGTAGAGAAAACTCATACTGATAGAAAAAAGTACTGTAATGATTAACTTTTATTCTTGGAATTCCAGACATCACCTGTTCCTTAGGTCCTTCAGCCTCAGAGGTCGAAGTCGTCGAAGTCGTCATCTGCCACTTCATTATCAATCGCTCCTACCAGATACGAGCTTATCTCAGCTTCCTGCGGTGCAACCTGCACGTTATCGCTGACCAGCCACGCATTCATCCATGGTAGCGGATTTTGCTTAGCCGGAAAAATTTCTTTCAGATTCAGCGCTTTCATCCGCACATTAGTAATATATTCAACATAGTCAGCCAGAATACGGGCATTAAGACCGATCATAGAACCATCTTTGAAGAGGTATTCCGCCCACTCTTTTTCCTCCTCTGCCGCTTCTCTAAAGATCTCATAAACCTGTGGTTCACACTCTTTGGCAATCTCTTTAAAGTCAGGATCGTCGGCACCGGAGGCCAATACATTCAACATAAACTGCGTACCAGTCAGGTGCAGCGCTTCATCCCGGGCAATCAATTTAATGATCTTAGCGTTGCCTTCCATAATCGCGCGCTCTGCGAAGGCAAAAGAACAGGCAAAACTAACGTAGAAACGGATCGCTTCCAGTACGTTTACAGAGACCAAGGTCAGATAGAGCTTGGTTTTCAGGGTTCGCATGCTGACATCGTAGGTCTTACCATCGATAGTATGCTGACCAGCCCCCTGAATCATGTAAATAGTCATTATCTCAATGAATTCATCGTACAGTTTGGTAACGCTCTTGGCCCGCTTAACGATCTCTTCGTTAGTCACAATCTCATCGAATACGTCAGCCGGTTCCGTCATAATATTACGGATAATGTGAGTATAGGAGCGACTATGGATAGTCTCACTAAAGGACCAGGTTTCCAGCCAGGTTTCCAGTTCAGGCAAAGAAACTATCGGCAAAAAAGCGATATTAGGCGAACGCCCCTGCACAGAGTCAAGCAGGGTCTGATATTTCAGGTTACTGAGAAATATATGTTTCTCATGTTCTGGCATCACCATAAAGTCTTTACGGTCGGTCGACAGATCAACCTCTTCAGGACGCCAGAAGAAAGAAAGCTGTTTTTCAATCAGCTTTTCAATAATCGGGTATTTCTGCTTATCGTAACGGGCGATGTTGACGCTATGACCGAAAAACATCGGCTCTTTAGTGGCATCATTGAAAGTTGGATCAAACGTTGAATATAGCATTTCGTCTCGATACTCTTGCCCTGATTACAGGGTGACAAAACTAACGACCGGCGGTTGTGGCACACCGGCCTGGAATTCTTCACACAGTTCGTGCTACCAGCATCAAAGCTTACAAGCACCACTTTCACAGCTACCAGTCATATCATCATGCTGATCGGTCGCGCCATCACGGGTGTTATGGTAGTAGAGCGTTTTAATACCATACTTATAAGCGGTAAGCAGATCTTTTAGCAGCTGCTTCATCGGTACTTTATCACCTGGGAATTTTGCAGGATCATAATTGGTATTAGAGGAGATCGCCTGGTCGACAAACTTCTGCATGATACCCACCAGCTGTAGATAACCTTCGTTGGTAGGAATATCCCACAACAACTCATAGTCATCTTTCAATTCAGCATACTCTGGAACAACCTGTTTCATCACGCCGTCTTTACTGGCCTTGACGCTAACATAACCGCGAGGCGGCTCAATACCATTAGTCGAGTTGGTAATTTGAGAAGATGTCTCGCATGGCATCAGCGCTGTCAGTGTACTGTTACGCAAACCAAACTCACGGATGTCTTCACGTAACGTTTCCCAGAAGTAGTGCAGCGGCTCATCACAGAACTCATCTACTTCACGCTTATAGGTATCAGTTGGCAGAATGCCTTTCGCATAATTCGTTTCGTTAAATAACTTACACGGGCCCTGCTCTTTAGCAAGCTGATTAGACGCTTTCAGTAGGTAATACTGAACCGCTTCAAACGTCTTGTGGACCAGACCGTTAGCAGAACCGTCAGAGTAGCGTACGCCATTCTTCGCTAGATAATAGGCAAAGTTTGTTACGCCCACACCCAGGGTACGACGGTTCATAGAGGCAGTCCGGGCAGCCTCAATTGGATAGTCCTGATAATCCAGCAAACTATCTAATGCTCGTACGATCAGATCGGACAGATTCTCCAGCTCATCGAGATTTTCAAGTGCACCCAGGTTAAATGCCGACAGAGTACAAAGTGCAATTTCGCCCTTCTCATCGTTAATATCATTCATCGGTTTCGTTGGCAGTGCTATCTCGAGACAGAGATTCGATTGTTTAATCGGTGCAACCTTAGGGTCGAACGGACTGTGGGTATTGCAGTGATCAACATTCTGAATATAGATCCGCCCAGTCGATGCACGCTCCGATGCTAGAATACCAAACAACTCAACCGCTTTGATGGTCTTCTTACGGATACTTTCATCCTGCTCGTACTTCACATATAGACGCTCAAACTCATCTTGGTCGGCGAAGAAAGCATCGTATAGCCCTGGCACTTCATGGGGACTAAACAGCGTAATATTGCCGCCTTTAATTAGACGGGTATACATCAGCTTATTCAGTTGAACACCATAATCCAGATGGCGAACACGGTTCTCTTCAACACCACGGTTATTCTTAAGAACTAGCAGCGATTCAACCTCAAGATGCCATAGCGGGTAAAACAAAGTTGCAGCACCCCCACGAACCCCACCCTGTGAACAGGATTTCACAGCCGTCTGGAAGTACTTATAAAACGGTATACAACCAGTATGGAAAGCTTCACCACCCCGTATAGGGCTACCCAACGCACGAATACGACCTGCATTGATACCAATACCCGCACGCTGACTGACATATTTAACAATCGCACTAGCGGTTGCATTAATCGAATCAAGTGAATCGCCAGACTCAATCAGTACACAGGAGCTAAACTGACGTGTCGGAGTACGCACACCCGCCATAATTGGCGTAGGCAACGACAATTTAAACAGAGAGCATGCATCGTAGAAACGTTTAACGTATTCCAGGCGACTCTCTTTCGGGTAGTTAGCAAACAGGCAAGCAGATACCAACATATATAGAATCTGCGGGCTTTCATAAATCTCGTGGGTGACACGGTTCTGAACCAGATACTTACCTTCCAGCTGCTTGACGGCAACATAGCTGAAGTTCATATCCCGACCGTGATCAATGTATTCATTGAGCTGATTAAACTCTGCTTCGCTGTAATCTTCTATCAGGTGTTTATCATAACGGCCCGCATCGACCATCTGCGCCACATGGGCCATCAGATGTGGGGGCTCAAAGCTGTCAAAAGCGCGCTTACGCAGATGAAAGATAGCAAGACGTGCTGACAGGTACTGATAATCCGGTGCATCTTCTGAGATTAGATCCGCAGCTGATTTGATCAGTGTTTCGTGTATATCTGCGGTTTTAATGCCATCGTAAAACTGAATATGAGCCTTCAATTCCACTTGAGAGACTGAGACATTCTGAAGGCCGTGTGCGGCCCAGATAACTACTCGGTGAATTTTCTCCAGGTCCAGAGTTTCCTGACGCCCATCCCGTTTCGTTACCAATATGTCCTGCATTTCGCTTTCCCAAGTCTGAAAATCATAATGTATGAAGGCTTCTTAGACGAGCCTTTCAAGGGCGGGATTAGGCTCATTGATCCATTAGGCCTAAAATCCCTTGATGTTGAATCTAATCCATCGACTGACTTGTATCAGTATCCGGTTAAGCACACTACATGTTGTGCGCGCCAAAACATCAGCCACTAAATATAGATATAAACGAGTTAATTACAATACTTGATTTTGACTTTTTATGGGTGTAGCCAAACGGTAAAATTTAGCCAAAAGCCCGTACCATCAGCGTTGCAGAAAATTACTTAAAAATTGAATAATTTTAATTAAAAATAAAAAAAACATAAATTTTGATAATGATCAAAAGACCCTACCAAACTGTGCAAAAAGTTTGCTTTTTCTACTTTACAGTCGGGTAACAAATCAATAATATACGCGCTCCTTGTGGTGGGGTTCCCGAGTGGCCAAAGGGATCAGACTGTAAATCTGACGCGCGAGCTTCGGTGGTTCGAATCCACCCCCCACCACCATCGAATTCGATACGAAAGAGCCTCGTTAACCAACGGGGCTTTTTTGTGCCTCCAATATTTGATGGGGGGGATGAGAACCACTAATGTGGTTCGAGCCGAAGCGAGCCTGCGAGCGAAGACAACGTTGCGGCGCCTTTTCGCAACGGTAATCCACCTAGACGCGACTTCGTCAATTACTCTGCTTGCAACGTCAAAAGCTTCAAGCAGCTTCTTCACGACTAATCCGACAACCTATACAATTGA
>JAGPUU010000059.1 GCA_018067325.1 Amphritea sp. | reverse complement strand
GGTACCTGGCGGATGCCATGATCGGTGTAGCGGATGACCGGCACCAGTGAATAAGCCACCACCGCGATCATGGCGGAGAAGTCCCCGACCCGAAACAGCATCACCACCGGAATAAGATAGACAAAGGTTGGCAGGGTTTGTAGCGTGTCTATAGCTGAGCTGATCACGATGCCAGCACGACGATTTTGGGCTGCCCAGATACCCAGAGGCACCCCAAAAATCATGGCGACCAGAACCGATATACCGCACAGATAAATTGTTACCATTGCCTTAAACCAAAGGCCGTTAACCACGATAAACAGACACATCCCGAATATCATGAGCGCAAGTTTTAGTCGACCAAGACGGTAACCCAGAAAGGTAAGAAATAAAGTCACCCATAACCAGGGCAACGAGATCAAAAATCTTTTCAACGGCAACATAACATTCAATAGCAGCCCGTTTTTGAATGCGCTCAACTGATCAAAATAGTTAATGTTTATCCAGCGCATAAGGTCACTCCAAAGCTGATCAGTGCCTAGCGTCCAAGCCTCTGGAAAGCTCCTAATTTCTGGAAAAAAAGGCATCAGAGAATAGGTTACTAGTATCACCGTTGAGACAAAGATCCAGTAGGGATGTCGATATAGAAAATGACGATTGTCTTCTTCATGATGGATAGGTGTGCGCTCGCTGGCAAAGGCATAGCTTAATCGGTCTAACGCGATCGCCAATGCTACAATAGCAAGTCCGGTTTCAATTCCACCACCTATATCCAGGGTGCGTAAGGCATTCAGAACATCGTACCCTAACCCGCCGGCACCAATCATAGAAGCAATGATCACCATGTTAAGAGACAGCATGATCACCTGATTGACCCCAACCATAAGTCCCGGGATAGCGGAAGGCACCAATACTTTCCACATCAATTGATGGCGAGTAGATCCGACCATTTGACCGAAATCATTAATTTCAGATGGTACCTGACGCAATGCTAGTAATGTCACCCGTACCATCGGGGGCATGGCGTAGATGATAGTCGCGATCATTGCAGATACAGATCCGAACCCATAAAGGAATAAGATCGGAACAAGATATGCGAAAGAGGGCATGGTCTGCATCAGGTCAAGCACTGGCTTCAGCACGCGTTCCATAAGGGGGTGACGGTAAGCCAATATTCCAAGTAACACACCACCAGCTACCCCAATTGGGACCGCAATCATGATCGAGGACAGAGTGAGCATAGCACTAGTCCAATGCCCGAATAGAACTATATATAAAAAGCAGCCTCCAACTAAAGCAGCTAACTTCCAGTCTTTAGCGTAGTGGGCCATCGCTACGAAAATAGCAACCACGGCAACCCATGAAAGCGACGGCATAACCTCAACAGCATTTTGCCCCAAACCAAATTTGAAACCGGTAGCGGTAAGGCTTACGATAAAATCAAAGGGCCAGTCGATTAACCAAGCGATACCCCTAGTGAGCTCTTTAACTGTAAACAGGCCGAAGCTGGCATCTTTAATTATCCAGTTCATACCGGTAGAGGTGAGGTCTTTGATTGGCAACACCCATTCCCGGGGGTATTTGAATATCCAGCTAGGCAGCTCAGGCCGAACCGCTATCATTACCCCGGCCAGCACAAACATGCCTAACCATATGAGGGTCCAGGGCTGCTTGAGACGATTGGCCAAGACACTCATGCTACTTCCCTCTCAAATAAAGTGGATAGCACTGCATCACGAGTTATTTGGCCTATAATCCGACCGCTATCATCTTTTACTGAAAAGGGCTTCTCATTGCGGTGCAACAATTCGGCTATGTCAGAAACCTTACTATCGTGGGCTACCCAACCATCATAATCACCAGCAGGCGACTCCATGATCGCTTGCACAGACAGTACCTTAGCTCTTGGCACATTTTGTATAAATTTAGCCACATACTCGTTAGCAGGATGGGTCACCAGCTCTTCCGGGGTGCCTACTTGCACGACTTCACCGTCTTTCATTATGGCAATCCGATCCGCCAACCGGATAGCTTCATCAAAGTCATGAGTTATAAAAACAATGGTTTTGTTGAGCATACCCTGCAAACGAAGAAATTCATCCTGCATCTCACGCCGAATAAGTGGATCTAACGCCGAAAAAGGTTCATCGAGAAACCATAACTCCGGCTCTGTCGCAAGGGAACGAGCGATTCCTACTCGCTGCTGCTGGCCGCCTGAAAGTTCGTTGGGATAGTACGTTTCCTTCCCTTTTAGACCGACCAACTCCACTACTTCCTGTGCGCGCTGCTGACGCTCTTTACGAGAAACTCCTTGTACTTCCAGAGGAAACGCAACGTTTTCCAGCACACTCAAATGCGGCAGCAAAGCAAAATGCTGGAATACCATCCCCAACTTGTGCCGGCGGATCTCAATCATCTCTTTTTTGCTAGCTTTAAGTAGATCCTGTCCGTCGAATAGAATCTCACCGCTAGTCGGTTCGATTAATCGTGATAGGCATCGAACCAGTGTCGATTTTCCCGACCCGGATAGCCCCATGATAACGAATATTTCACCTTCGAGGATATCCAGGTTGACGTTACAAGCAGCGCTTACGTAACCCGCTTCTTGCATCGCAAGCCGATTAGGAGATCCATGATGCTGTTCCAAAAAATGCTCTGGTTTTTCACCAAACAGCTTCCATACCTGCTTACAAGCTAGTTTTATATCACCCTTTGCCATACTTTAAATCCTAGTCTGAAGATATTCAGGACGCGTGTTAATTCGTCCGAGGCCAATGCATTAGCTTTACACTTTGACTCAAGGCCTAGCTGATAATTAAAGCCGCTAGATTTGAAAGAACGATGCCCCCTATCCATGATAAGGAGCACTAGAGATTAATTAGTTAATCCAAGACTTCCAGCGAGCTTCGTTGCTACTAATCCACGCATCTACCACCACATCAATCTTTTGACCTTTAAGATCAATCTCGGTGATCATCGCGCCCATCTCTTCATTACTAAGATTAAAGGCTTTAAGTGCTTTATATGCACCTGGCCATTTGTTCTCAAGTCCGGCCCATCCAGCTTTCCACACAGGCCCCTTCGGCTTACCGCAGTCGTACTTCATTGCAGGATTTAAACCCCACTTTTCATCGGTGTAGCATTCAGGCGCAAATTCAGGAAACTGAACCCAATTACCTTCGTATTTGGAAGGAACCCAATGAGGCGCATAAACCCAGAGAATGATAGGAGCCTTGCGTTGATATGCTGATTCCAGTTCGGCGTACATTGCAGCATCAGTGCCAGCGTGGATAACTTCAAAGTCCAATCCTAAACTTTCGACTCGCTCGTCATCGAAGCCGCCCCAGCCCACAGGTGCACCTAAATAGCGGCCGTTAGGAAAGGTTTCTGGTGTAGAAAAAGTTTCAGCGCAATCTTTAAGAGCAGTCCACTCAGGAAGTCCCGGGCAAAGCTCTTCCATATAGCTGGGATACCACCATTCTTCAATGGCATTCATTCCAGTTTTTCCTAGGTTAACAACATCACCAGTAGCAACTGATTTTTCAAGAACAGTTTTCTGAGAGGTTTCCCAAATCTCCATTGCCACATGCAGATCACCCGTTTCAAGACCTACAAACTGCGCTACAGGATCCGCCACTACGTACTCAACATTGTAGCCAGCACTATGAAGAACCTTTCCCATAATTTTTGAAGTGACTTTCTGACCTGTCCAGTCATTTAAAGTAATCTTAATAGGTTCTTGAGACTCTGCTTGAGCCAACAATGTTCCAGAATAAATCGCCGTCGAGAGAGCCAGGCTCATGCACAACGGTTGTATAAAATATTTTGGATTAAGCTTCATTATTATCACCATGATATTTTTATTTGGCGCTTCTCTGAGTGACAGGTTATCAATGAAAAACTTTCACAATTTTGTTTCCAGCTTTCGCCAGCATAATGAAAGGTCACATCCAGCCACCAACAGAAACCACTACTACGACAATCAACTGCAACTTATTCATTACTGACTAAGTGCTAATTTTCGTACTGCACCATACTTACCTCGGTATGTTGCTCACACATAGATACGAAATAAACTAGACAAAACATAAGAGTTCGAGTTGAGATTTATAATTTTTCATACCACTTGCAGAAACGACACAGCTAACCACACATTTAATTGCTTCAAATCAATAATTCCACAGCACTACAGCTTCAACAATTGATATTAATTTTCACATTGGTAAATTTTTTAGCCTCTCCACGGAAAGCACAAAGGCCTAGTCTCAGATCAATTATCTATGGGCGCCCGACTGAATGAACCAACCCAATATGTTGTTTGCGTTATCGAACCTGTTCCAAGCTCGACGAAAGCTGCTTTTGGTAGGATAGATCCGCCAGCTTGGCGAGGTGTTGACTGATTAGGCCAGCTAAAAGGCCTAAATATGACGGCAGTTGGCCCTTATTGGCTAAAATATCGTTGAAGGGGGCTGTGGGGTGACTTGATCAGCCCCTCCCTAAAGCACAAAGACCAAAATCGCTGGGATAAATATCAATGCACCCATATTGCCTGCCAAAACAATACGAATAGATCAGCTAATTTTAGACATACTTGCACTCAACCGCTTTACCCATACTTGCCATTGCAAGGATGGGGGTGTTCGGCAGGTACTGACGACGGAATCCCCCGTAGCAACTTGTTGCGGAGAGGGGTGAGAACCCCTGCCCTTAATGGAAATGGCTGTGGAGAGGGTCAAGCTGGAACGGAAAAATTACGCAGTAATTTTGAGTAGAGCTTGACGCTTGGAGCAGTTATTGGAATGACGGGCGCATCTTGAAAAGATGCT
>JAGPUU010000056.1 GCA_018067325.1 Amphritea sp. | reverse complement strand
CCACCACAATTTGCGCTACCACTGAGGCAGATATCTTGCTGACTCGCCACTAACTGCCATTCAACACCCACTTGCAAATGGTCCTTCTGATAGTCCAGTGAAGTATTCAGTTCCAGTGGAGCGATACGTGACAGTGGCGTGTCGTCATCCAGGTTATTACCCACGGTCCAGGTTAGTGCGCTACCCAGCTGCCAGTTTTCATCTAACTGATAACCGACATCCAGCTCAGCACCGTAGAGTTCAGCAGAAACATTGCGATAAACATCACGATTCTTCGTACCCATCATTCCTGCAGGTACTGACGTTGCCTGACGCAGAATGTAGTCATCCACCCGGTTATACCAGCCGGTTGCCGACCAGCTCATAGTGTCCAGATTACCTTGCAGGCTAACCTGCAACTGATGATGTTTCTCAGGCTCTAGTTCAGGATTACCGATCCAGTCACTCATGCCTGTAGATCGTGCCATGTAACGTTCTGTTGCATCCGCGGTACGAACACTGCGTGACAGAGTACTTTCAACGCTATACTGATCATTCAAACGATGAGTCCAGCTGGCGAAACCACCCACATTATGTTCCGTACGTTCTTCACCTGCCCCGGTAGGAGCCCCTGCCATCTGCCAGATCGCATCTGAGCTCAGAGTTGGGAAGGCCATTACTGTTCCAGCAGTTTCATCTCTACGAGTGGCTTCTGCTGTGATTAGATCATAACGCAGGCCAGCTTTAACGATATCATCTGCTCCCAGGACCTTTTCACCTTCAGCAAAAAAACCGGTTTGATCAATTTCAGCCCCTGCCCACATAATTCTTTGTGCTACACCAGCGCTATTCTGGAGTTCAGCGTTTCGCTCGTTATTCTGGATGTCTGCACCGAAGGTCCAGTCAATATCCGCCATTCTGGCATCAAACATCAAACGTAGCCCCTCTGTGTCAGAGGTAGAAGGCGCCTGTAGCGGCATCATCCCAACCGGAGTCGACCGCAGGCTATAATTATCCATATTGTGCTTAACGTCAGACTTATACAGCTCAAGCCGCATCTGTTGCAGAGCACCCTGCTCAAATTCGTGGGTCAGTTTAAGACGCGCGGTATCAGCATCCGCGTAGGGAGAGTCCATACCCGCACCGGCAAAGAGCACATCGTCCTCTTCTTGTTTTTCATAACTGGCTTCAAGCGTTGTCAGGTCTGACAGGCGATAACCGACCAGTAGTGATTTAGACAGGCTCTCAAACGATGAACGGACCTCATTACCATCACCATCTTTGTAGTTATCCCCTTCTGACTTATGGCCTATTACCCGGACATAGCCATCGTCAGACCCGGCGGCCAGATCAGCACCCAGCTCATAACGATCACCATTGCCGTGATAGCTGGCACTCAACTCGCCGCCGTAACCTTTTTCATCCAACTGCGGCCACTCACGTTCGAATAGAACTGTGCCGCCGGAACCCCCACCCCCATAAACAACGGTGCGGTTACCTTTAATCACGGTGACACTGTCATAACTATCGACAGAGGTATACGAAGTTGGCGGGTCCATCCGGTTAGGGCAGCCCCCATGAATATAAGCACCATCCAGCAGGATATTAAGTTGTGTCTGGCTCTGCCCCCGGATAATCGGATCGATAGAGCGCCCCCCCATGCGGATGCCTGAAACGCCGCTCAGGCTTTGCAGCAATTCACCACCATCGGTGGTTGGCGATGCCTGTACCGCGCCGGTCTCACTCTGCAGGGTATTTTCTACCTGCGGTAAGCCGGATGTTATCTCAATAACCAGGTTTTTATCATCATGGCCGGCGAACGCCGGAGCGGAAATTATGGCGGCAATCGCCAGCGACAGGGTTGTTTTAATCATACAGCGTTCCTTAGCAGTAACAGACATAAGCTTAGAGCCATTGTAATTACTCCCTCTGCTGCTGGGGTGTGACAGGATGCCGCACCGGGCGTGGCATAATGTCGCAGCCCTCTGTCACAGTGCTCTTTCGCACTCTTTATCATCCTCACTACTGCTATCACTCCCACTATCAGAAAACTTGTTTCCGATAGTGGATCATCGACTATTTTTTAATACAGCCGTCCACTAAAAAGCGGTATGATACGCGACCAAATTAGAGAGGCATTTAAGCTAGCTAAGACGCTAGCCCGATAAGCCTCCAGATGCATCACGTACTACTTGCTTACTTACATACCACTTTCAATTTTGATCTTCGCAGGACACACACCATGAGCGCAGATAGCACCCTATCCCTGGCACAGCTGGAACAGACTGATGCATTTATCGGTCGTCATATCGGCCCAAACGCAACTGAACAACAGACGATGCTGACCGAACTGGGACTGGAGTCCCTTGATCAGCTAATCGAGCAGACCGTACCGGGCAGTATCCAGCTGGATAAACCGATCAACCTGGGTGAAAGCCGCACCGAAGCGGATGTGCTGAACGAACTAAAGCAGATCGCATCGAAGAACGTTGTTAATCGCTCCATGATAGGTATGGGCTACACCGATACCATCGTGCCGAATGTTATCCTGCGCAATGTGCTGGAAAATCCGGGCTGGTATACCGCCTACACCCCTTACCAGCCTGAAGTTGCGCAGGGCCGCCTTGAAGCTCTGCTGAACTACCAGCAGATGGTACTCGACCTCACCGGTCTTGATCTTGCCAACGCCTCCTTGCTGGATGAAGCTACCGCCGCTGCAGAAGCGATGACCCTGTGTAAACGGATGTCTAAAGCGCGAAAAGCTAATGTCTTCCTGGTGGATGAAAACCTGCACCCACAAAACATCAGCGTTATTGAAACCCGTGCTGAGCCGCTGGGCTACGAGGTCATCGTCGGCGACTTGGACATCTTGATCGATCAGCATGAACCTTTCGGTGTTATCGCCCAGTACCCCGGCACTTATGGTCACGTAAAAGATCTATCTGAGCTGATCGAAAAAACCCACGCTAAGAAAGCCCTCTTCTGTGCCGCGGCCGATATTATGAGTCTGGTGATGCTGAAATCACCAGGTGAGCTGGGCGCCGATGTTGTCTTCGGTTCTGCTCAACGTTTTGGTGTTCCTATGGGCTTTGGTGGTCCACACGCGGCCTTCTTTGCCACCCGTGATGCTTATAAACGCTCGGTTCCTGGCCGGATAATCGGTGTCTCTGTCGATTCTCGTGGCAATCAGGCTCTGCGCATGGCGATGCAGACCCGTGAGCAACATATCCGCCGCGAGAAAGCGACGTCCAACATCTGTACGGCCCAGGTATTGCTGGCCAATATGGCAGGATTCTATGCCACCTATCATGGCCCTGAAGGCCTGAAGACGATCGCTGGTCGCATCCATCGTATGGCCGACATTCTGGCAACCGGTTTGGCGAGTAAAGGTATTCAACTGGTTAATAACACCTGGTTCGATACCGTCACTCTAGCGCTGGGTGAGCAACGCGATGCAGCGTACGAAGCAGCTCTGACACTGGGTATTAATCTGCGTAAGGTCGGTGCCGATCAACTGGGTATCACCTGCGATGAAAAAACTGACCGTCAGGACATTCTCGATCTGTGGCTCACTATTCTGGGGGCCGATCACGACCTGGATCTGGACGCTATTGATGCTGAACTGGTAACTAACGGCTCCGGTTCTATCCCTGCTGAGCTGGTGCGTACTTCTGCAATTCTGAGCCATCCGGTGTTCAACACCCACCACAGTGAAACTGAGATGCTGCGTTATCTGAAGCATCTGGAAAATAAAGATATCTCACTAACCCATTCGATGATCGCATTGGGTTCCTGCACCATGAAGCTGAACGCCACCGCCGAAATGATTCCGGTGAGCTGGCCAGAATTTGGCGATATGCACCCGTTTGCGCCGATTGATCAGGCCGCCGGTTACAGCGAGATGATCAACTCTCTGGAACAGATGCTGATAGAGATTACCGGTTTCGATGCCATCTGCATGCAGCCTAACTCTGGTGCTCAGGGTGAATACGCTGGCCTGCTAGCGATTCGTCACTTCCATATGGCTAACGGTGATGATCATCGAAACATCTGTCTGATTCCTAGTTCAGCCCACGGTACTAACCCTGCCTCGGCCGCACTAGCAGATATGAAAGTGGTTATCGTCGGCTGTGATGACAAAGGTAACGTCGATATGGCGGATATGCGGGCGAAAGCAGAACAGCATGCCGACAACCTCTCTTGCCTGATGATCACCTACCCGTCTACCCACGGCGTATACGAAGAGAGCATCCGCGAAATCTGCGAAATCATCCATCAGCACGGTGGTCAGGTGTATATGGATGGCGCCAACATGAACGCACAGGTGGCCATCAGTCAGCCGGGTGAAATCGGCGCTGACGTTTCTCACCTTAACCTGCACAAGACCTTCTGCATCCCTCACGGTGGTGGCGGCCCGGGTATGGGACCTATCGGTGTTAAAGCTCACCTGGCCCCCTTTGTGGCGAACCATCCAGTGCAAAAAATTGATGGACCTAACGCTGAAAATGGCGCGGTCTCCGCAGCCCCCTGGGGTAGCGCTAGCATCTTGCCGATCACCTGGGTTTATATCGCTTTAATGGGCCAACCGGGGCTGCGTAAAGCAACTGAAGTCGCCATTCTAAGCGCTAACTATCTGGCGAAGAAACTGGGCGAGCACTACCCGATTCTTTACACCGGTCGTAATGACAAGGTAGCGCACGAGTGCATCATCGACCTGCGTCCGTTAAAAGAGTCCTCTGGCATCTCTGAAGAAGACGTTGCTAAGCGACTGATGGACTATGGTTTCCATGCTCCGACGATGTCCTTCCCGGTAGCTGGCACCCTGATGATCGAACCGACCGAGTCTGAGCCATTGGCCGAACTCGACCGTTTCATCAACGCGATGGCTGCTATCCGTCAGGAGATCGCTGGTGTTGAAGCCGGCACTCTGGATGCAGAAAGCAACCCACTAAAAGGCGCACCACACACACTGGAAGATCTGATCGATCCAAACTGGGATAGGTCATACTCTGCAGTACTGGGTGCCTTCCCACTGGATTCAGTCAAAGCCAATAAGTTCTGGCCAACCGTCAACCGTATCGACAACGTTTACGGCGACCGCAACCTGTTCTGTGCTTGTCCTTCGATTGAGAGTTATTCAGAAGAGTAAACCTGCTGAGGTTAGGTAATTAAGTTGGTTAACTGACCCCGACAAAGACAATAAAGGCGAACTTCATGTTCGCCTTTTTGCTTTAGTCTTACCACGCGATCATGGTCAACCACT
>JAGPUU010000055.1 GCA_018067325.1 Amphritea sp. | reverse complement strand
TTCTCCACTCCTTGACAAAAAGTCATTGCCGGGGACTTTCAACGGATTACCTTCTTCTGGACCTATACTACACAGCATCTTCCATACAGGTTTTTTATCACTAGCTCGAATCACGACAATATCAGCAGAATAATTTAAATTGTATGTCTTCCACGACAGAGGACCATAACTGAAACTGCCAAAGAACGTTCTTACTTCGAGGATATAATCGGTATTATATTTAGAGGTAAGGCGTGAAAACTTGTCAGATTGATCAAAGGGCTCAACCTGACCAGAATCTTTAAGTACAAAGGCATCTCCAACTTGCGCTTTAAACGCTTTAGCGACAGCTTCAGTGAAATCAGGTACTTTATTTCCTTTTAAAACCTTTCCCCAAGTAATAGCCTTATCTGGATCTATCCATTTGGCGACACCAGCATTAACTAACGCCGTAGAAGGCGTATTAAACAAAAAACCCTGGGTCTGTTGATAGGTAATTGTTACTGTTGAATTTCTTATAGTCGATATTTCAGCAGGCTCAACCGGGATAGTGACGGGTAACGCTGAACACCCGCCTAGAATTACCATCAGCGATAAAATACTTATTCGTAATGCAGTAAACATAATTTATATCCCTAGATAACACTTGTGAAATCAGATCGTTTTCAGGTCAGTTAACACCAAGCTAAACGGCGTAAAATTGTTGACTAACAATTAGTGAGGCACGAGCGCAAGCCAACAGCTATACGTCTTCTTATGCCGTATTCCACTTACTTAGGCTTTTCTTCATTAACAAGCATGGTCATGAATTTTTCAAAACGCCTAAGTCTGGTCTCGGGTTTCTTCGCGCTTATCAAGCCATACGCGATAACATAACGACTCGATTTATTGAGCGTTTCATAAAACCGTTTCACATTCGGCTGGCTCTCCAGTGCTATCAGGAAATCCCCAGGCACTTCCATTTCACTTACCACATAAGCATCTTCCCAACGACCATCCGCTTTTGCTGCACGAATATGTACAAGACCTGATTCCATCATCCGGCCCTCGCTTATCAAACGCTCTGCATGCTCTGTGTTTCTTTTAGACCAGTTGCTTCGGGCTTTTCTGGGCGTAATGCGCTGAAGATAGGCCTTGTCATCAATTGATTTCTTAATACCGTCTATCCAACCCCAGCACAGCGCCTCAATCACGACATCATCCCAAGTCACGCTCTGAATCTTCGTGTTTTTTTTGTATATCTTCACCCACAGTTCACTTTCTGAGGCGTGATTCGACGTAAGCCACCGGCCAAGATCTTGCGGCGTTACAAATGTCATGGTTTTCGATGGATCGGCTACAGGCATTAAATTAGATTCTCTTCGGCATGACGCCCAGGTTAACGGGACGGAAAACTGCGCAGCGGTTTGAAGTTACAGGTCAGCTTGTTGGCGGCAGTTGATTGCTTTGTTATGCGTGAGTTCAAAGTTACCCAGCATAGGCTTGAGTAAATTCAACACCATTAAATGTATGAGTACAACATTTGCATTGAGGCTCTAATGACTCTTCGTTAAGTTCGGGTTTTACTGTACAGAGAATTCCACTCTCATCAATGAACAACCCACTAAAATAGGAACTTTCCCCTACTCTAACCACCTCGTTTCCAGACTCATAGTCCTTTGCAACTAACCAAAAAATGGGCTCTTCTTTATCTAAGCGGGAAACGGCCTCACTGTGTATTTCATTCCAGTTACCACCGACCTTAGAGAGTAAAAATTTAAACAGCGGAGTGTAATCAAGACCTCGTTGAGTACCCTGCTTCATTCCAATAGCGCTCTCGCGATTTCTCGTGTGCTTATAATCGCCCCCATGAAGATGCTGTACTCCACGAGCTCTCGTATTGACCTTTCGATAAAGGGGTTTCTTATTAGCTGCTCTCATATCTCACACTTCACTTTTGCATAACGCCAAGCTAATGGGCAGCTTTGTGGCAAAGCCAGGCTTAAAGCTGTCCAGCCGAAGGCGCCATTGACCATTATGTTGGTGTTTTTTAGGTTTCAATAACTATTGTATCGCTCAGCTCGCTGCCAATAGGAGGTGAAAAGAATGCTTCAGTATGCTCAAACATGGCTGGTGTTACTTCAAGAGAGAACGTTTTTCCTTGTGACAGATTACGTTCGATTACACGCTTATTACGACTCTCTCTCGATGATGTCACGTAGTGCAGTTGAAAATTCACATTGTTGTCATCTGCTTTCTTTCTAATTATGTCGCGTTGCTCTTTATTTGCAGCGGCGCCATCAAGAACAATACTGACATTGTTTTTTAGTAACTGCTGACATACCAACCAGATCTGGCCACGGCAACGTTGGTATTTTTCTGTTGCCCAAGCGCCAACGACTTGCATAGGCTGTTCTAATAAACCTTCTGGAGCATCGGGAACAAATAATTTTGCTAACCATTCGTCTTCTGAGAAACGTACGGCGCCCTCTCTCTCAGCAAGACTTATGGCGTAAGTTGTTTTACCAGCACCAATAGGCCCGCAAACTAGATGAATCATTATTACTCCTGATGCTAACGCTTAAAGCAGCGGGCGGCGAAGCCGTCCGACTGCCTTGCCTTGTTACACGGATTTTACCACCAACATTTGGGTCGCACCTTTTTGAAACTGATATTCCACATTAACGAGAGATACAGAGAACCCTAACTCATTTAACTCAGACATAACGTTACTTAAATGAGGTGATAGCTCTCCGTTCAGTGCGAGCAATGGATATACTCTAACTTCTTTGGCAACTCGGCAAAGTTCGATAAGAGACTTAATGTGTTCATTAAGGCTAACTTGCTCACTATAGAGAAATAGATAATGTGAGCACAGCGCAAGATCAAATTGTTTATCCGAAAACGTTAAATTCGGTAGCGAGGCTTCGATGTACCGGCCTTCTTTTTTACCCTGCACATAATCTGCTATGAATTTCTCCATTGCGGACACTCTAATAGCCCCTAGCTCCTCAACTGTTGGAATACTCTCCCAGATATACTTATCTTTGTTGGTATGCATCTGAGGCATAACTTCATCATAGACTTCGGAGATCCGACTTTGCAGCTGCTGGGAATTAAAGCAATAACTGGGGTCGATGGATATGACATTGCCACCTTGGGAAGTTAGCTCTGAGTTAAAAGAGGCGGGGCCATCTCCACAACCTAGAATAGATTTTCCTAGGTCAGATTCAGATAAGGAGAAGATTTCTTTGTATTCTTTAAAAGATCTACCCCACGGAACGATATTTTTTAGAATCACGACTTGCTTCCTAAATACGTGTAGCATTTTAATACTAGGCGGGCGTATATGCATGCCAATGTAAATTCATAAAGGGCTGACAACCAAAAAAGGTTCTGAGCCCTTTAATTTTTATCAGCTGATTACTGTAATGATGGCTCGGCAGCCTCAACCTCACCGGCTCCCTTTCGCAGAAAGAACTCAGCAGCTATGAATGCAAACGGAACCAGAGAAGCAACGAAAACAAGCAACCAGACAACGACAGACCAATTCTGTTTATTCGAGACATTAAGCGATAACATCATATACGCCATGAACAGGACACCATGAGCCATACCCAAAAGGGAAACATAATCCCGACTAATGAAACCCAGCGTAACACTCAGTATAAGCAGGTAAGAGATACCCTCTGACAGACTCACCAATCTAAACAATTTCAATTTATAATCCTTCTAATAAAGACTTAAAGGGCTCTACCCCCACTTATTCTTAGCCAATAACAAAATAGCTTTTCATCCATTCTAAAATTTTATCTGCCGTAACTTCTTCAAACGATACTTCCGTGAAATCATTCTCAGGATCTTTGTTACGCCAAGCGAACTGATAGTTGATGAAATCGGGGTGATCGTCATGCAATATCAAGATAATCCTCTTGTCATTCTTTAGACAATCGATGGTTAGTGCATCAGCCGGCACTCCATTCGTGCGCATGTTTTGACTGACGCCAACAATTGGATCAATGTCTGCTATTTCTAGCTGAAAGCGCGTATGAGCTTCAGTCACAATATCGCATAGTTTGTGAAGATTCTTGTGAGTCATGTTGTTACGTCCCTAAGACTTTCCTTAAACCTGTAGTCTCACGTCCAGTGCAACGCAGCGGAGCAAGTTTTAATGTGGTTATTAGGTATGGAGCTCACTCGAGCGTTCTATCTGAGTAATCAAAAGAGTCTGAGGCCTTTGGTATCTGATCAAGCGTTATCATTTATACCCC
>JAGPUU010000165.1 GCA_018067325.1 Amphritea sp. | reverse complement strand
TTTTTGACTTATTTCAGCATCCTTATGATAGAAGGACTCAGCTTGCTCCATAGAAAGCGCGGCTAACCAAGAAGGAAAATCCTCCCTCATCTCTGGAACAAAAAGACTCTCGATATAATCATGTTCCAAACCAGAAAGATCTATTCCTTGATAAATAGTTTTAGGATCAATATCTTCATGCGTAAAAGACCAGTCATCATACTTAACCAGAAGAGTCTCTCCGGAATGAAAGATCAGATTAGGGGGACGAAAATCAATATACAAGCGAGGAGAAATAACCAATTTATCTGCGGATACGAAACTGGCGAACAACAAGAGACATACTATTTGTATAAGTTTAATCAAAGCGCTTTCCTTAGCAATAGATTTTGTCAGGATACTAGCAAGCGAGAGGTTTGAGAGTCAATGATACAGGGCAATGCCTGCGAACGCTTAAATCAGCAAGACTAACTAATTTCTCAGAGCCGTCGCGGCGAACACAACAACGAAGCCCTGATAGTAATCAGAGTAATCACATGGTCTAGATGCTAATGATTATCTAAACAGCTATAAAAACAAAAAAGCCTGCTAAATAGCAGGCTTTTTAAAATAATTGGTCGGGACAGCGGGATTCGAACCCACGACCCCTACTCCCCCAGAGTAGTGCGCTACCAGGCTGCGCTATGTCCCGACGATGAGAGGCTAAACACTCAAACAGTTCAGCTCTCAAACAGAGGTGGCTATATTACGCCAACACTGAACATCTGAAAAGAACTTTTTAACAGATTTACTTCACGGATTTCAGTAGCTTACGAATATCTTCAAGCTCTGTAATCGTCTGTCGCAGAAGTTGCTTATAACGGGCAGTATCATCAACCGCCTGATCACCACTCAGCCACTGGCGTGCACCGCTGATGGTATAACCCTGGTCATGCAGCAAACCCTGAATCTGACGGATAATCAGTACATCTTGACGCTGATAGTAGCGTCGACCACTACGCTTTACCGGATTAATCTGCTCAAACTCCTGCTCCCAATACCGCAGCACATGGGGCTTGAGCTCACACAAATGCGCTACTTCACCGATGGTGAAGTAGCGCTTTGTAGGAATACTGGGCAGATCATCCGAGACTAGATCAGTCTCCTTCATAAGCCTCTACACGTTCTTTCAACTTCTGACCTGGACGAAAGGTCACCACCCGGCGAGCAGAGATTGGCACCTCTTCCCCCGTTTTAGGGTTCCGTCCCGGACGTTCACGTTTGTCACGCAGATCAAAATTACCAAAACCCGAGAGCTTTACCTGCTCGTTTTCGGCAAGGCTCATACGAATCTCATCGAAGAAGGCTTCAACCATCTCCTTTGCTTCCCGCTTATTGAGCCCCAGATCTTCATACAGGCGCTCAGCCATTTCTGCTTTAGTCAAAGAGCCCATCAGAAACACCCCTGTCGATTATTCTCTTAATGTAGCACCGTACTCATTTTTCAGCGCAGACACAACAAAATCAATGACTTCGTTGATCTCTTCATCATTAAGAGTGCGCGAAGGATGCTGCCAGGTCAAGCCCAATGCGATGCTTTTTTGACCAGGTTCAACGCCTTTACCCTGATAAACATCGAACAATGTAGCCGCTTTAAGGAATTCGCCACCTTTCTGCAGCGCCAGATTACGAATGTCAGCAAAGGCGACATTCTCATCAACCAGCAACGCCAGGTCACGACGACTCTCTGGGAATTTAGACAAGTTATTAAAGCGCGGCAACTCACCGTCCAGCAACACAGCCTGAACAATTTCGAACAGGAACACCGGACCGGTCAGTCCTAATGACTTAACCAGCTCAGGATGCAGAGCACCCATATAACCGACAGTTTTGCCGTTACGCTGAATTGCTGCAGACTGCCCCGGATGCAAGGCCACATGTCGCTCAGAAACAAAACTAAACTGCTCAGCACATCCGCCCAGCTCAAGCAGTGTCTCCACATCACTTTTAAGGTCGTAGAAATCCACAACAGCAGTATCTGCACTCCAGCCTTCCGCTTGACGAGGACCGCACACAAGACCCGCTACGACGTTTTCCTGAATCAGCTCATCGCCTTCAGGCAGGAAGCGCTGACCGGTCTCAAACAGACGTACACGCGGCTGCTGACGATTCTGATTGTACTGCAACGCTTTAACCAACCCAGGCCAGATGCTAGTCCGCATCACTGCCATCTCAGCAGAGATCGGATTAGCCAGCGCCTTAGCCTCATGCTTATCATCAAACTGAGCCGCCAGACCCTTTTCAATGAAGCTGTAGGTGATCGCTTCCTGATATCCACGCCCCACCAACTGATTGCGGACGCTCTTGAGAGTCACTTTAGACTCATCATGGGCAATCATATTCAACTCAGCTGTAGGTACTTTAACGGGCAGATTGTTATAACCATAGACCCGTGCAAGCTCTTCGATCAGATCAATTTCAATACTAATATCGAAACGGTAAGAAGGTACCTGAACAGTCCATTCACCCTCAGCGCCTTGCTCAACAATCATACCCAGACGAGTCAGAATCTCTTCAATCTCATCCGCAGGCATCGCAAACGCAAGCACTTGATTAACTTTGCTCTGACGCAAAGTAACCGTTGAGGCTGTAGGCAGGCTATCTTCAGCCACCGCTTCAGCCACAGGGCCCGCTTCACCACCAACGATATCCAGCAACAGCTGAGTAGCGCGCTCAGTAGCTCTGCCCTGCAGTTGCCAATCAACACCACGCTCGTAACGGTGAGAGGCATCAGTATGCAGCCCATAAGAACGTGCACGACCGGCAATAGTGATCGGATTAAAGTAAGCACACTCCAGGAAAATATCCTTAGTGTCTTCAGTAACGCCGGTCTCAGCACCACCGAAAATTCCTGCCATCGCTACGGCTTTCTCCGCATCAGCAATGATCAGGGTCTTGTCGTTTAACTCAACTTCATTACCATCCAGCAGAACCAATTTCTCAGCAGGCTTCGCTTTGCGGACAACAATACCACCGCTTAGCTTAGCCAGGTCAAACGCATGCAGCGGCTGGCCTAGTTCCAACAGAACGTAGTTGGTTACATCAACAACCGGATCGATTGAACGGACACCACAACGCTGCAGTTTCTGAACCATCCACTGTGGAGTTTCAGCAGACATATTCACATTACGGATCACTCGGCCCTGATAACGAGGACAACCTTCTGAATCTTCCAGCGTAATCGGGAAAGTATCATCGATAGTCGGTGTAACCGGCTCAACGTCGACATAAGACACCGCCGCTTTGTTCAACACGCCGACTTCGCGTGCCAAGCCCGCAATCGACAGACAATCACCCCGGTTAGGCGTCAGGTCAACATCAATGACAAAGTCATCGAGCTGAAGAAAGTCACGCAGATCAGCACCCACTGGTGCATTAGCTGCCAGCTCCATAATACCGCCATGGTCATCGGAGATACCCAGCTCATCATCAGCACAAAGCATACCGAAAGACTCAATCTGACGTAGCTTGGCCTTCTTAATTTTAAAGTCACCGCCGTCAGGCGCACTCAATACTGCTCCGACTTTAGCAAAGGCCGTTTTCAGCCCCGCACGGGCGTTTGGTGCACCACAGACCACCTGAAACTGCTCGCTGCCATCGGATACCTGACATACTTGCAGTTTGTCAGCATTGGGATGCCGCTCAGCTGAGAGGATCTCACCGACCACCACACCGCTGAACTGACCTGCCACCGGAAGGACTTCATCAACTTCCAGTCCCGCCATCGTAATCTGATCGGCAATACCTTGTGTATCAGTCGCCGGATTTACCAGTTCACGTAACCACTTTTCACTGAATTTCATAATTCTGATTCCGAAAAATTCTTATCTATTCATCGACGTCTTATGCGTCTCAACTGCAAGCTCAGTTAACCAGTACTTAGTTAAACTGGCCCAGGAAACGCATATCGTTTTCAAAGAACAGGCGCAGGTCATTAACGCCATAACGAAGCATCGCCAGACGCTCGACACCCATACCGAAGGCAAAGCCGGTAAACTGCTCGGGGTCGATACCGGAATACTCAAATACTTTCGGGTGCACGATGCCGCAGCCCAGTACTTCCATCCACTTACCGTCACCACGATCGATATCAACTTCGATAGAGGGCTCAGTAAACGGGAAGTAAGATGGACGAAAGCGTACTTTCACATCTTCTTCAAAGAATTCACGCAGAAACTGCTCCAGCGTACCCTTAAGGTCAGCAAAGCTAATATCTTTATCAACGATAAGACCTTCAACCTGATGGAACATCGGCGAGTGCGTCTGATCATAGTCACAACGGTATACCCGGCCCGGACAGATAATCCTAATCGGCGGCTCTGAGCTTTCCATTGTGCGCACCTGAACACCAGACGTATGGGTACGCAACAAAGTATTCGCATTGAAATAGAAAGTATCGTGCATCGCCCGTGCAGGGTGATGGGACGGAATATTCAGCGCTTCAAAGTTATGATAATCATCTTCGATCTCAGGACCTTCAGCAACGCTATAGCCGATACGTGCGAAGAATTCTTCGATACGTTGCAGCGTCTTAGTCACCGGATGCAAACCACCCAGAGACTGACCGCGCCCCGGCAGAGTGACATCTATAGTCTCTTCAGCCAGCTTGGCTTCCAATGCAGCAGATTCCAGGTTTGCCTTAAGCGTATTCAACACTTCCTGCAAAGCCTGTTTCGCTTCATTAATCTTGGCACCCGCCTGAGGGCGCTCTTCAGCGCTTAACGCGCCCAGACCTTTCAACAGCTGGGTAAGATGACCTTTCTTACCCAGATACTGAACCCGCACCTGATCAAGATCTTGTGCGCTTGTAGCCTGTTCTGCAGCTTGTTTGCCTTCCGCTAACAGGATTTGAATATTTTCCATTTACCGCTCCAAATAAAAATAGGGGAAGAGTTTGCACCCTTCCCCTATCACAACGATCAATACTTACCAGAAGGTAAGGGTGTCTTACAGTGCAGCTTTAGCTTTTTCAACGATAGCAGCAAAAACTTGCGCTTCGTGAACAGCCAGATCAGCCAGCACCTTACGATCGATCTCGATAGATGCTTTCTTCAGACCAGCAATAAAGCGGCTGTAGGACAAACCATTGATACGGGCAGCAGCATTGATACGAGCAATCCACAGCGCGCGGAACTGACGCTTACGCTGACGACGGTCGCGGTATGCATATTGACCCGCTTTGATAACTGCCTGTTTTGCTACGCGGAATACACGGCTACGAGCTCCGTAATAACCTTTAGCTTTTTTCAGGATCTTCTTGTGACGACGGTGTGCGATGACACCACGTTTTACACGTGCCATAATTCTTTATTCCTAACTTAGATTTTGTAAATAATTCGACTTAGATATAAGGCAGCATGCGTTTAACAAGTGCTTTGTCTGAAGCTGCAATTTGCATCATCGGACGTAGCTGACGCTTACGCTTAGTCGACTTCTTAGTCAGGATGTGGCTTGTGTGAGATTGCTTGTGCTTAAAGCCGCTAGCAGTCTTTTTAAAACGTTTTGCAGCACCGCTGCAAGATTTCATTTTAGGCATTACTAAATCCCCACGCATTCATTAATTATTTTTCACCTGAGCAAACAACAAAACCCGTATCTGCCTCATGAAGAGCCAGCACGGGTTTTACGCTTATGTCAGACTACTTTTTCTTTTTCGGAGCTATGACCATAATCAGTTGGCGGCCTTCCATTTTCGGACGCTGCTCAACGACACCCAGTTCTTCCAGATCCTTTTCGATCCGGTTTAATAACTGCATGCCTAACTCCTGGTGTGCCATTTCACGACCGCGGTAACGAAGCGTTACCTTAGCCTTATCGCCACCTTCAAGGAAACGTATCAGGTTGCGTAGTTTTACCTGA
>JAGPUU010000479.1 GCA_018067325.1 Amphritea sp. | reverse complement strand
AAAATGTAGATAAAACCGAGATTGCCGGGCCAGGTTTTATCAACTTTTTTGTCAGCGACGCATCCACCGGAAACCTGATTAAAACTATCCTTCAGGCGAAAGAAACCTACGGCCGAAACAATGACGGCGCTGGGAAAAAGGTTCAGGTTGAGTTCGTCTCCGCAAATCCGACCGGCCCTCTGCACATCGGCCACGGACGTGGTGCTGCTGTTGGTGACTGCCTTTGTCGCCTAATGGATGCCACTGGCTGGGATGTAACCCGCGAATTTTATTACAATGATGCCGGGCAGCAGATCAACAATTTGGCCCTGTCAGTTCAGTCTCGCTGTAAAGGCCTGACACCTGAAGATCCCAGCTGGCCGGAAAATGGCTACCGTGGCGGTTATATTATCGATCTGGCCGAAAGCTTCATGCGTGGCGACACCGTTAAGTCAGAAGATCAAAGCTACACCGGCACTAAAGATGCTGAGGATCTGGACGGCATTCGTCACTTCGCCGTGGCCTATCTTCGCCATGAGCAAGACCTGGACCTGAAAGCCTTCGGTGTTGATTTCGATGTCTACTTCCTCGAGTCTTCGCTTTATACCGAAGGTAAGGTAGAAGAGGCCGTTCAGACGCTGATAAAGAGCGGCTATACCTACGAAGAGGGCGGCGCTTTGTGGCTACGCACCACCGATTTCGGCGATGACAAAGACCGGGTAATGCGTAAGACCGATGGCGGCTACACCTACTTTGTACCTGACGTTGCTTACCACATGAACAAATGGCAGCGGGGCTTCAACACCGTTATCAATGAACAGGGTGCCGACCACCACAGCACTATCACCCGGGTGCGTGCCGGTTTACAGGCACTGAATGCAGGCATCCCTAAGGGCTGGCCGGATACGTGCTGCATCAGATGGCAACGGTTATGCGTGGCGGCGAAGAGGTCAAAATATCCAAACGTGCCGGTAGTTACCTGACCCTGCGTGACCTGATCGATGAGGTCGGCAAAGATGCAACTCGCTACTTCCTGGCTGCCCGAAAGTCTGACAGCCACCTGAACTTTGATATCGATTTGGCTCGCTCTGAATCTGCCGACAACCCGGTCTACTATATCCAGTATGCCCATGCACGGGTTTGCTCAATTTTCCGCAAGTTGGCCGAAAACTCGTTGCAGTGGGATGAAGAAACCGGCCTTAGCGCTTTAAGTAGACTGGAACTGGAATCGGAAAAACGCCTGACCATCAAACTGGGACGTTACCCAGAGGTAGTTAAGCGCGCCGCCGATATTCGCGAACCACACTTGGTCGCTACTTACCTGTACGAACTGGCCAGTGATTTCCACACTTATTACAACTCAGAGAAGACGCTGGTTGATGACACTGAGCTACGAAATGCCCGCCTAACCCTGACGGCCGCGGTACGGCATGTACTGGCGAACGGTCTCGACCTGATGGGTGTCAGCGCACCGGATCTAATGTAATAAGGATTTCCCATGGCGCGCAAAGACTACGCAAAAAAACGTAACAGCGGATCGGCAGCTAGCCGAGCTCCGCGGCGTAAGAGCGCGCCGGTTAAAAAACCGTTTCCGCTGATCCGGGTGATTATCAGCCTGGTCTTTTTAGTCGGCTTTGGCTACGCATTGTGGCAATTAACCAGCGTAAAACCCGACAGCAATGCCACTCAAACGCCTACAGCAGCCCAAACCAGCACTGCAAAAAAATCGGCAGCTAAACCAGCGGTTAAACCGGCAACAAAACCCGCCGCTAAACCCGCAGCAAAGACCTCAAACAAAACCGCACAGAAATCAGGCCCTCCGGTAGAGGACCAATCCGAACGCTTCGACTTTTATCAGATTTTGCCAGAAAGCGAAGTCGATACCGCCAATGTTGAGCCTTACAAATCGACGCCGAAGGACGCCAAGTCTGAACACACCTATGTATTACAGGTAGGTTCCTTTCAAAACAGTAAAGATGCAGAGCAGCTGAGGGCGAAGCTGATCCTCGAAGGCTTGCCCAATGTTCACTCCCGCAGAGTAACCAACAGTAACGGAAGTATCTGGTATCAGGTGCGTACCGGACCATTCGATAACCGTTCACAGCTGAACAAAGCACAAGATCGCCTGGTACGGTTGAATATCCAACCACTCCTCAGACAGATAGACTGAATTTAGTTTTCAGATTCCTGCTGTCACTGACACGTCATAGCCTTGAAATAACGTCCGATGCTCCCATATCTATACTCATTGCAAATAGAGTATAGATATTCGGGAAAACAGACCCATGACCACAATTGTTTCAGTACGACGCGACGACCAGGTCGTTGTTGGTGGTGACGGCCAGGTTTCACTTGGCAACACCGTAATGAAAGGCACCGCCCGCAAAGTCCGCCGCCTGGCAAAGCACGACGTTATTACCGGTTTTGCCGGTAGTACTGCCGACGCTATCACTCTGCTGGATCTGTTTGAGCAACAACTGGAAAAGCATCAAGGTAATATTTTTAATGCTGTCGTCAGCCTCGCCCGTGAATGGCGTGGCGACCGGGTATTACGCAAACTGGAAGCGCTGATGCTGGTCGCTAACAAAGACAAGACCTATTTAATCTCCGGCAGCGGCGACATTATCGAGCCTGAAGATGGTGTTATCGCCATCGGTTCCGGCGGCAACTATGCCCTGGCAGCCGCTCGCGCCCTGGTTGCCAACAGCGACCTCTGTGCCCGTGATGTAGTGGAGAAAAGTCTGCAGATAGCCGCAGGCATCTGCGTATTCACTAACGCCAACCTGACTATAGAACAGCTGCAGTCCACCGCAGCCCAAGTCTGAAAGAATAGCTAGAGAGAACCGCACATGTCCAATATGACACCCCGTGAAATCGTTTCCGAACTGGACCGCCATATCATCGGTCAGGCAGATGCCAAACGCTCAGTGGCTATCGCACTGCGTAACCGCTGGCGGCGGATGCAGCTTGATGCTGAGCTGCGCGTTGAGGTATCACCCAAAAACATTCTGATGATCGGACCAACCGGCGTTGGTAAAACTGAGATAGCACGACGTTTGGCAAAGCTGGCAAACGCGCCCTTTATCAAGATTGAAGCGACTAAGTTTACTGAAGTCGGCTACGTTGGCCGCGATGTCGAAACCATCATCCGTGATCTGATGGATATGGCGATCAAAATGTTGCGCGAGCAAGAGATGGAGAAGGTTAAATTTCGTGCTGAAGATTCAGCCGAAGAACGTATCCTGGATGCCCTATTGCCCCCAGCCCGCCCTGTAGGCATAAACGATCAGCCGGAAAAGAAGACTGACAGCGCTACCCGTCAACTGCTGAGGAAACAGCTTCGTGAAGGCAAGCTAGACGACAAAGAGGTCGATATTGATCTCAGCCAGACACCGGCTGGAGTCGAGATTATGGCGCCTCCAGGCATGGAAGAGATGACCAGTCAGTTGCAGAGCATGTTTTCCAACATGGGAAACAATCAAACCAAATCTCGCCGCATTAAAGTCAAAGACGCCCTGAAGCAGGTGATCGATGAAGAAGCAGCCAAGATGGTCAATGACGACGAACTGAAACAGATGGCTATCGACGCGGTCGAGCAAAACGGTATCGTTTTCCTCGACGAGATCGACAAAGTCTGTAAGCGTGAAGGTACCGGCGGTGAAGTTTCCCGGGAAGGTGTTCAGCGTGACCTTTTGCCATTGATCGAAGGCAGCACCGTAACGACTAAGTATGGCATGATCAAAACGGATCACATCCTCTTTATCGCCTCGGGCGCCTTCCACCTATCCAAACCTTCTGATCTCATTCCAGAACTCCAGGGACGCCTGCCCATCAGAGTTGAGCTAAACGCACTGACACCGGATGATTTCCGCCGCATTCTGACCGAGCCTAACGCATCTCTGACAGAACAATACTGCGCCCTGCTCGCAACCGAGAATGTCACTGTCGAATTCGCCGCAGACGGCATAGAACGAATCGCAGAACTAGCCTTTCAGGTAAATGAGAGAACTGAAAACATCGGTGCCCGCCGTCTACATACAATGATGGAACGCCTGCTGGAAGAGATCTCATTTACGGCGTCGGATAACTCCGGCTTGGCGATTAACGTTGATCGTGCCTATGTTGATCAGTATCTGGCTGAACTGAGCCAGGATGAAGATCTAAGCCACTATATTCTTTAAGCTCACTTTAAAC
>JAGPUU010000461.1 GCA_018067325.1 Amphritea sp. | reverse complement strand
CTGCAGACCATCCATCCGGCACAGATAGGTTACAGGAAGTGGTTCATTCGCTTGGTTTTTATGCGGATGACATCGTGGTAAATGTTCAGGGTGATGAGCCTCTGATTCCACCACGGGTTATTAATCAGGTGGCTCATAACCTGAGTGCGGTGCCTGAGGCTAGTATCGCCACGCTGAGTGAACCGATCACTGATATCGAGTCACTGCTGAATCCTAATGTCGTCAAAGTGGTGTCTGATCAGGCGGGGCGGGCGCTTTATTTCAGCCGTGCGCCTATCCCCTGGCCGAGAGATTCATTCTCGTCTGTAGCTGGGCGAGAAACACTACCGGAAGGTGTTAACTTTCAACGTCACATTGGGATCTATGCCTATCGGGTTAAGCTCTTGAATGATTTTGTAAAGTGGGCGCCTGCACCGCTTGAAGAAACTGAGTGTCTTGAGCAGTTACGGGCAATGTGGAACGGTGCGGTGATTCATGTTGAAGAAGCTGATGAACTACCACCAGCCGGTGTTGACACCCCAGAGGATCTGGAGCGCATTCGTCACCTTTTTGATGCTTAAAAACAAGATCAGATACGATGAAACGGGTTGCTTTTGTATGTCGAGCTGGCATGTAAAGTTGTTTTTAACTATCTGATTTTATAATGTTTAATGATTTTTATTTAAAGCGTCATTAATGCTTTCTGAAAACTATATAGCCCGTTCTACTATTAACAATAGTCCATTCTATAACTGAGTTGTTTTCTTAGACTCTGGTACAAGGCCGGATATTATTTCAATTATTCTCGGATGAAAACAAAATGCTTGTAGGTGTTAGTTTTGGTACCAATGATCTTTCACGCGCCGTAGAGTTTTATGATCGTCTTCTGGGCGAGCTAGGTATGGTGCGGACTATGGAGGTCGATAATGAAGTAGGTTATGGCCCCGTTGGTGGTCAGAGTTGTTTCTGGATATTGGAACCCTTTAATCAACAACCGGCAACTCGCGGAAACGGTACACAGGTGACTTTTAAAGCATCGAGTACCGACGTTGTCGATAAGTTTCACCGGACAGCGCTGGAACTCGGTGGGTCTGATGATGGTGCCCCCGGTTACCGGTATCGTCCACATTACTATGGGGCCTACTGTCTTGATTTAGATGGCAATAAGCTACATGTCATGCACGAAACTTTTTAAGAAGAATCTATAGTCAGACAATGCTTGTTGCAAGCCTCAAATTGCTACTGCAAATCACTGCGTAATCTTTATGTTCTAGCTTGATCATTTTCATCGCTATTATCAGTTAGGGCAGGGCTTTCACTTCTCTACGTAACTTGCTTCTAAACTTACGACTAGCAACGAACTATCATTACTAAACCATCGTTAAAATCCTGGTTATTGCACGTGCCAGCGTATCTGTTATTAAGCTTTCTTAGCTCCATTACAAACAAATATTTTACAAGTTATCGTATCGATCCCCTTCGTTGAAGCTTCATTGTGACCCCATTTTCTGTTTGACAGAATCATCACTAAATAATATAGTCCGTATAACGTACTTAAGTGCGTCATACGAACATTATAACAAATCTAAGAAAGGTTGCAGTCATGATGAAGAAAAAGTTACTAGCCGCTTGTGTCGGGTTAGGCATGATGAGTGGGTCATATCAGGCTTTAGCTGAGGACTCTAACCCCCATGGTTTTTTGGCGCGTTCATTGATCGGTGACTCGCTTGAGAAACATGGTATTCAGGTGCGCGGTTGGATGCAGGCAGGCCTGATAGCAAACAACAACGATACTGATGATGTATCTAAACAGGCATTCTTTAACAGTGATGAAGGATTCAACCTGAATCAGTTTGCTCTGGTCATAGAGAAACCAGTGAAAAGTAATATTGTGTCCCGGGCAACGCCCACGCCGGCACCAATGCCCGAAGAGATGGACTGGGGCTTTAACATCACTACTCTTTACGGTAACGATGCTCAGTTCTTTAAAACCTATGGCCTAGATGAAGATTTTGAGATCAATGATCCGGCTGATGGTAATGAAGAAGCATTCAATATCGCTCAGGCATATCTTGAATTTTATATGCCGGTATTGGGTGGCTCTAATCTAATGTTGGGACTGTTCCATACACCCCTTGAAAATGAGATTGGTTTCGCATTACCGGCACCTGCGCCTACAGAGTTTTATACTCATCCTTACTCTTTTATGCATGGTCCGGCTAAACACTTCGGTGCGTTGTGGTCTGCTAAGCTGCCGTCAGCACCGGGGGAAAATATCCTTGGTTTTGAACTGGGTGTCGTGCAGGGCTGGAACAACTTGCAGGATGATAATGGCGATCTGGATGTGATTGCTAACCTGCGTTGGCGCTCTCCTGATATGGCCACCTGGGTAGACTGGGAGAATATCTACGGTAACGGAGCAGCGGATAGCTATGCTGCCTGCGGCTGTGGTTCGCCTTTCCCAACAACGGCGACAGAAAAAGAGGACGCGACTCGATATGCAACTTATCTGACAGTATCCCAGGTGCTCGATCAGAATAACCGAATTGCTGTTGAGATGACTTACGGTAAGCAAGAGAAAGCCGCTCTGAACACTGTCCTTAATGGCGTAACTGATGCTGAGTGGTATGGTGCAAATGTGAACTGGTATCACCAACTATCGCCTGGAGCCAGTTGGAATAGCCGGTTGGAATGGTTTAACGCGGAAGATGCTGCGCATGTGGTCATGACCGGTGCGGCTGCTGGCAAGGCTCCCTCAGAGTGGAGTACCGGTAACTTCTATGCTTTGACGACCGGGGTTTCCTGGTTCCCACATCCAGCGGTACGTATCCGACCTGAATTGCGCTATGACATGCAGGATAGTGATGGGCCTGCTGCTTTCGCTAATGGAACCGAAGACACCCAGCTAACAGCGTCTCTGGATCTGACTCTGTATTTTTAAGTTTATAGCGAAGCCGACCCCCTTCCGGTTTCCTGCTTACTGATACAGAAAACCCGCCAATTGGCGGGTTTTTTTATTTGATCCGTTCTGAGATTAAGAAGGCAGGATGTCCTGAATGTCTCGGGCCGCTTTCTGCAGGCTCGGAAGAATCGTCTCAATTAGCTCTTCTTCACTGATTCTGGCGGCCTGAGTACCGACGTTAATCGCTGCGACAATCTGTCCTCTGGAGTTGCGTATAGGTACTGCAACAGACCTCAGACCTAGCTCCAGCTCCTGGCAAACGATGGAATATCCGTCGGTATGGACCTGTTTCAGGCTGTCTTTTATTTGATCCCGGTCAATCAAGGTGAATTCTGTGTATTTCTTCAGTTGGGTGTTTTTCAGGATTTCATCGATCTCCTGATCACTTTTGCTGGCTAGCAGAACTCTACCCATAGAGGTCACGAATGCAGGTAGTCGGGTACCGACATTCAGAGTCACAGACATGATGTGATGGGTCAGGAAACGGGCGATATAAACCACATCAAAGCCATCCAGTACAGATACTGAGCAAGACTCTCCTGTCTCATGGCTTACCCGCTCGATAAATGGCTGAACCGTATCAACAATGGGCTGTGAGGCCAGATAAGAATACCCCAGCTCAAGAATTTTTGGTGATAACCAGAATAGCTTGTTGTCACTTTCTACATACCCTAGCGCATGCAGAGTAAACAGGAACCGACGGGCGGTCGCCCGGCTCAGGCTAGTACGCTTGGCTACGTCTGTCAGGGTTAACCGGCCGTTCTCCTTATCGAAGGCCTGGATCACGGTTAAGCCTCTTGCAAGGGACGTAACAAAATCTTTCATCTCAGAAAGGCTTGACAAATCTTCGGTCATTGCTCAATATCCATACTAGTTGTTCGCATAGTGATATCTTAGTTCGCTAAGCGAACAAAATAAAGCTCAAAATATTACATATAACAAGAAATGGGCCCCTACAGCCCAAATCCGCAAGGAGAAGAACATGTCTGCTGAATATAAAACAGTCTTCGCATCCATTGATGACTACCGTAAAGGTGGTGTTCATTGCCTGAATGAAGATCCTAAGCGTTACGTATTTTCAAACTTGTACGAGGTAGCAGCTACCAACGCGCCCTATGATCGCATAGTCGTTGCTAAAAATCTGGATTATACCATCGAAGCAGCTCGTGCGGAGGG
>JAGPUU010000460.1 GCA_018067325.1 Amphritea sp. | reverse complement strand
GGCGCTTACTGGATACAACACCGGACGAATATCGCAGAAACCGAAGCTAGTAGTAGGAACTGTTTTTAACCGGCCAAGTTAACTACCTTATATATTGATACAGGCTTTTTGCGTTGACCCACTCAAACCACAGCACAAAGCAGATACAAGCTAGCGTTATTCAATGCTTAAATAAAAAAGGCCGATGCGTTAGACATCAGCCTTTTTTGAACATCGAGCAAATATCCACACGAACAGTAAATAGCGTGCCCTGATTACCCTTTTTAGTTTATCGGTAAATGTAGGAGTGGCATCTTGCCGCGATGCTTTTCGCTGTTGGTACCCAGAGGGCATGCTAAAGCAGCTCCTACAAATCACCAAACAAATTCATCGGCACGAGGGCGTACCTCACTACAAACTAGCTTAATCGATCTGAATTAGACTAGTTCTGCATAAAATTAAAAGGAGCCATCGGGCTCCTTTTTAACTACCAATCTGACCAGTAATCACCGGCAAATGTAGGAGCGGCATCCTGCCGCGATGCTTTTCGCTGCTAGTACCCAGAGGGCATGCTAAAGCAGCTCCTACAAACCACCAAACAAACCACCAAACAAACCTATCGCGAAGAGGGTACCCTTCTCAAACAAAGCGAAAACTTATCTTACAAGACACGTTTTCACCCTCTCCTAAAAGAAGGATTTCCCGAGCGACGAGCAAGGCGCGTAGCGCCGTTCGAACAACGAACGACGATTTACACAAAACCTGCCTACATCAACCCAAGTAACCTGGGGAAGAAGAGTGACAATTCCGGTACTAAGCTGGTAACTACCATCACCGGCAGCCCGACAAAGGCCATCAGCCCGAGTGCGGGTAGCATCGCTTTATGAATAGGCACCTGACCAATACGACAAGCCATATAGAGAATCGGGGCAACCGGTGGGCTATTAGCCCCGATCACCACCGAACAGGCAACAATCGACGCGAAGTGCACTGGGTCTACCCCACTAGCGACCATCAATGGTAAAAACAGAGGCGCTACGACCACTGTCACGGACACATCATCCATTATCATGCCAGCAACAATCAGGAAGATGTTAACCGAAATCAGAATCATAAGCGGGTCTTTGACCAACCCGGTAATCACCTCTGTCAGCTCCTGAGGAATCCGCTCTGATGCCAGTATCCGACCAATCATAAAGCTGAACAGCAGGATAAGAATCACCGTACCGGTCGTTTCAGCAGCCGCTATAACACTATCGCTTAAGCGTTTGATCGTCAGATCCCGATAAACAAAGAAGCCGATCACTATTGCCATAAATGCAGCAATCGCCGCCGCTTCTGTCGGCGTACAGACACCGCCATAGATCCCGCCCAGGATAATTACCGGCAGCGACAGTGCAGGCAACGCACGAAAGGCAGCAGTGCGTTTCGATGGCAGTTTTTCCAGTCCCTCCTGAGCCCCGGCAGTAACCTCCTGAAACAGGCGACCCACACTAAAGCGGTTCGCCATTATCAACCCTGCAATGAGTAACAAGGCAGGCCCAATTGAGGCTGCAAAACAGGCTGCAACCGATTGCCTTGTTACTACCGCAAACAGAATCATCGTAATCGAGGGTGGAATCAAAATCCCCAATAATGAAGAAATACCTAAGAGTGCCGAAGAGTAACCTCGCGGATAGCCCCGTTTCTCCAGTGGCCCCACCATAATGGTTCCGATCGACGCAACAGCCGCCGTAGCGGTACCGGCGATAGCACCAAAGATACCGGAGGCCAGAACCATCGACGCTCCCATGCCTCCCTTACGTTTACCCACCATGACTTCAATAAAGTTCACCAGCCTGAGTGCGATACCGCCACTCTGCATCAGGTATCCGGTCAGAACAAACAGTGGCAACGCAATCAAAATTACCGAATCGATAGACCGGTAGCCCTGCAACATCAGGGTATTAAAGTTAGCATCGTAAGCGAACGTCAGATACGCCAGTACGCCGGCAAAAGACCAGGCTACAGGCACCCCTACAATCATCAGGAACAATAATATTCCTACAGCTATTAAACCTTCCATCAGCGAATATCCTGCTGGTTTGCTTCAGCGATAATAACCGGCTCTGGATGATAACCAATTACGCATTGAATAAAGTCCCGCAGGGCGTACAGGGAGCAGCCAACACTGGCAAACATGATAGCGCTCTGAGGTATCCACAGGGGTATCGACAAACCCGGGGTGTGTTGCGGTCGGCGCAGCCCCCAAGCCAGCATCCGATAAGCGAGATAGACGAAGAACCCGGTAATCACCAGAGTTATCAGCGAAATAAAGCATTGATGATACCGACGGATCTGTCGGTCTCGAATACTGGTCTGAACAAAATCAACCACCAGATGCTCACGTTTACGGCTGGCAATAAGACTACCCACCATATACAGCCACATACCGCACAGCATAATCAGTTCCAGCAAGCCTATTATGGACCAGCCAAATATATAACGAGCCACGACCAGAAACAGCATCAGGCCCACCAGAGCAAGACTACTGATCAAAGCTATCGCATTGAGCAGCCAACAAAACCTTTGGTCCAACCCGGTAAAGAAACGCACTATCATGTCATTACCTCAGAAAGCAAAAACGGCGGAACAATATCTGCACCGCCGCCTGGGACTGGAAACGTTACAACTTGGTTGCGTTCGCCCGGATAGTATCCATAATTTCAGAGCCAATTTCCTGATCCATCAGTGGCCATACTTTCTCGCGGGCAGCCCTTGCAAACTCTTTAATCTGCTCATCTGACAACTCGAAGTATTTCATTCCTGCTTTTTCAGCTTCTACTACGTAGTGCTCATCCTGCTTTTGTGCATTTTTGAACTGAGTCATCATCACTTCGTTAGCAGCATCAGTTACAATTTTCTGTTGCGCTTCGTTCAGCTCTTCGAAAGATTCCTGGTTCATACTCAGAACACCGGTCATGAAGAAGTGTTTAGAGCGAACGTAATAGTCGAGCAGATCTCGGAAGTATTCGTAATCCCAGTAGATTACGTTACCCGCTTCACCATCAACAACGCCGGTCTGCAGTGAAGTGTAAACTTCGCCCCAGTCGATAGCAGCAGTCTGGTAACCCAAAGCCTGCATTGTCTGAGGCGCAGGGAATACCGTCATCGTACGGACTTTAAGCCCATCCGCTTCTGCAATATTAGTGGCGTATTTACCCTTAGTAGCGACACCATTGAAGCCTTCAGGCCAGGGACCAAAGAATTTCAAACCGATATCGGAATAGATACCACCCAGCATATTATTGATCCAACCACCCGGACTATAAGCTTTGATCGCCTCATCCCAGGTCAAGGTCATGTAGGGGGTGTAGATAACCCCAATACGCTTATCATAAGAAGTCATTGGCCAGTTGAGCATTACATCAACATCGCCCGCCACGTGCAGATCGAATACTTCGTTCTGACTACCCAGTTCATTCTGGTAAAAAACATTAACGTCGATATCGCCATTTGAGTTGGTCTCAATCAACTCTGCCCAGCGTTCCAGAGTATCTCCAGCGGGAGAACCTTTTGCTCCTGAATCGGTTGCCATTTTCAGGGAAGCAGCCTGTGCTGAACCGGCCATCAGTACACCTGTAGCCACGAGACCGGTCAATAGAGAACGAATCCTTCTTTTAGTAAAAGCAGGTGTACTGGTCGAATTATTTTTTATAGTCATTTACATACTCGCCGTTGTTATTTTTTATCAAAGAGTCACTGTATGGCACAGTAGAATCCGTTGTATTTTCCCGGGAGCACATAGATACCAGCAATGAAGATCAGCGGTCAAATACCACTAATACAGCGATTAATTCCATGATTATTTATTTATATAGATTTTAAATACGTAAAAACAAACAAAAGCATTACTTAATTTTCACACAATTAATGCATGGTAATTCATTTCACTTATGTGGCTTTTATAGCCGCTTCGCAAACAGGTAGTAGAAGTGTCGTTTCTGAAATGGTCGGTGACTGACGTCACCAAATAAGAGCTTATGAGAATCGACACTTCAAATCACTCACGTAGAGTGATGAAGTAAGATCGATTAATCATTGTAGATAAAGTAATTGATTTTTATCAAGAATATCGAGGTCGGGTCAGAAAATACTTAGATGAGAATGGTTGTGAATTGGTGCCGATTGGTTCGCTTGTTCAAGTAGCTCGTTGTTCGAACGGCGCTTCGCACCTTGCTCGTCGTTCGAAAAGAAAACCGTCAAATCCAGGTTTGTGACAGAATGTATTGAACCTGAGGTAGGAGCTGCTTTAGGATGCCCTCTGGGTACCAAAGCTTCGCGGCAAGATGCCGCTCCTACAGCTACCTGTTAATACTAGCTAGACTAATATACGAAAGGAGCCATCAGGCTCCTTATGCTTTGTCGAGCAACGGCTTTTTACCAAGGCAGAATATCGCCATTCGAATGCCAAAACGTTCCACTATTCTCCAATGTCAGCCCATCTATGCGTTGGGAAAGCCGCTCTGCAGCCTGATCAGGGGTGATGTCACCATGACCACCTATCATCTCTGTACCGACCAGTCCCGGATGCAAAATAGCGACAGCAACGCCTCGAGGTTTGAGATCATGGGACAGCGAGACACCGGCAATATTCAGTGCGGATTTAGACATGCGATAACCGTAACGACCACCACTGGTATTGTCCGTTACTGACCCCATCCGGCTGGTGATTAACGCCACTTTTGCATTCGCAACTAAGCGGCTTGTTAAAGCTTCTGTCACCAGCAAAGGCGCCAACGCGTTAGTTTCAAACTGCTGACGAATCTGGTCTGGATCGATATCCCCCAGCACCTCATTACGCAAAATACCGGCGTTATTAATCAGCAGATCGATACTGACGTTTTCCAGCGCTGAACGCATACGCTCAATACCCTGATGCTGGGTAACATTAACGCCATCAATAATATGTACACCGAGCGACGTAAGCTCTTCAGAGGCACTTCGACACACAGCATAGACATCATACCCGCGCGACTGATACAACCGACAAAAAGACAGACCGATTCCCCGGCTTGCGCCAGTAATAACAACAGTTTGAGACATGAATAAGTGCCTATTAAATAATGATTAAGTTATCAGTATAGATGGGGGAAATGAAAGCTATTTCAAGAGTTAACTGATGTACACAATCAGACAACCTATTGCAATAGCAATAAACGGTCCTCTCATTTCATCCTCATATATTGCAAAAATTCCTTGCGATACAGGAGGAAACATAAAATTAAGAATACAGCATAGCATTGACACCTGAATTCCTTTTGCAACAGACCAGACCCAAGCAACAAAAACAATCAAAACACCAAAAAAATCCATTTATAAAACTCTCCTGTTACATAGGACTGAACTATCTTCACCCAATGAAAAAAAACGCTACTCAATACCTACGCAGCTGATAAACTCTTTGACTGTATCTGTCACCTGCACTTTTCCAGAGAACACTGCCGGAGCATTACCAAACACTTGGTCTTCGCAGCGCTCTTTAGAGTGACTATACTTGTCCATGCAAGAGCTGACAGTTGATAAACCTGTTGTCTGAAACGTAACGTCATTACACAAAAACTGAGCCAATAAATTAGCTTTATTTTTAACGTCATCCACTGAAACTACACTGGTATCCGCTTTATTAAGTAAGTTTCCGTAGCTAGTAGTATCAATGTCTTCACTTTGATTCATCATGACCAAATAGACCCCTCCAGCAAAGAGAGCTATCAATATTAGTTTTTTCATCTGGACTTCCCTGTGATCCGCATCATTATTTGTTTTACATAGAAATAGATGAAAACTGACAAACGAACGATTACCAGGATATCTCCCATTAATGTTCGCTATTTAGAAAAGCTTCGAGGTAGCTAC
>JAGPUU010000162.1 GCA_018067325.1 Amphritea sp. | reverse complement strand
TGATCAATATTCTTTGTTATCCACTCAAGCGAATTCTCAATGACCCAGTGGTCGATCTGCACCGCCAGATTGTACCGTTCTGCGGCTGGCAGGAAGGCGCCAGGGGGAACTAGATTTCCTGAGGGGGTTAGCAGGCGGATGAGGACCTCATAACCGATTTTTTTATCCTGTTGCAAAGGCACAATAGGTTGGGCATAAAGCCTGAACCTGTTTTCATCCAAGGCGGTATGGATTTCACTGGCCCATTGAATATAACCTTTATGAATCAGCTGTTGTTCATCATTGTCATTATGGATATGAATTCTGTTGCGGCCAGCATCTTTAGCGGTATAACAGGCGGTATCGACCTCCTTCATCGCTTCAACGGCCGATTCTGTGTTGTGGTCAACGGCGGTGAGTCCGACACTGATCTCTACCGAGAAGCTGTGATCCTCCCACTGGAACCGAAAACCTTTCAGATTTGTCATAATTGACTGAAGAACACGCTCAGCCTGAGCAAGACTGGCATTCTCGAACAGTATTAAAAATTCATCGCTACCTGGTCGAGCGAGGATATCCCGGCTACGTATCTTATCCCGGATCAGGTTGCTGACCTGTCGCAGCAGTTCATCCCCGGCAATGCGTCCACAAGTGTCATTGATAACCTTGAACTGATCGACATCGATAAAACCGAGCGCGTGATGAGAACGATGCTGCCGAGCCTTTTGTACTATTAGTTCAAGTTCGTTTTCAAATTGGCGACGATTGAGTAATCCGGTCAATAGATCATGGGTTGTCTGGAAGTTTATCTCATCCGAAATGCGCCGAACTTCGGTGATATCTTCCTGCTGGGCAATAAAATGAGTTATCTCCCCCTGAGTATTGGTAATAGGGGAGATAATCTCCTCTGCCCAGTAGAGCTCGCCGTTCTTTTTCTTGTTATGGAAAACGCCCCGCCACTCCTGACCAGAGAGTAGTGTTTCCCAGAGGTTTTTATAAATTTCTGAAGTGGTTTCTCCAGAATTTAGTATGCGAGGGTTTTTCCCAATGACCTCCTCAGGATCATAGCCGGTTATATCGGTAAACCGATGGTTTACATATTCTATCTGTCCCCCAACATCGGTTATTACTACGACATTCGGACTTTGCTCTACGGCCATGGAAAGTTTTTTAAGGGTGTTGGTGGTGCTTTGTTGCTCCGTGGCATCGTTGAATACCGCCACGCCACCATTGATATCGCCCTGACTGTCTCGCATAGGTACAAACTCAGCGATCAGATAGATTTTTTTATGGCCGGTAACTGAAGTATAGGGACCTTCAAATTGACCTATTTTTCCTTGTAGCGAATCTCGCAACGCGTTGAGAAGCTGCTCGTCCTGTAAGTTTTCGAGCATATTGAAACCAATCAGAATATCTTCTGTACTACCTAGTATCTCCAAAAAACGCTGGTTCATCATGGAAATAACGGAATTCTTATCGTAGTGAAAAATTCCCGCAGGGGAATGTTCAATGATTGAACTAAGCTGTTTTTCACTGGCGTGGAGCTGTTGTGTTCGTTCGCCGACACTTTTGTCGAGCTCTTTTGCCCAACGCCGTTGGGCCGAAGAAAAGGTGAACATCACCGGGATTAGAAAGAGTAAAAATATGATCGCCAGTCCCATTTGTTGAGTCAGGCGTTGATTTAGCAGGGCTTTGATATGACTTATTTCAATATCTGCTGCGGTTACATAAAAAGTACCATCAGATGAGTATTTAGGAATAAATACACTGCGGAATCTTCCCCATCTATCCGTAATCTCAAAAAACATCTGCAGACGCTTGGAAAATACGTCTTCTATTCTGGGGTCGACATCATCATAGAGGAGGTAATAGTTGTATAGATCTTTACCAGCCTCGAGCTCGGTGTCAGTAACATTGGCGCTGGAGAAATAGATTTTATCTTCCTGTTTTACCAAGGTATAGATGTAGATAGCCTCGGAGTTACGGGTGTATTCCGTTAATTTAAGGGTGTTTTCGAGGTCGTCAGCCGGATCAATATCGCCCGGTTGCATGCCTTTGTGATGAAAACCATCTGGTAGTAGAAGTGGGGCTGCCAGAGCATTTGAAATTAACGCACTATCAATCTTTTGATAGATCCGTTCTTTCTCTCGTTGATAATCCCAGGCGAGGTAAACCAATATCCAGGCTATATAGACCAGGACTGCGATGTAAACCCGGTTGCTCATTTTAAAAGTCATAGACGCAGTATAGGTTTTAATAAAGCAAAAGTTTTCACTCTTATACCTGAAACGGGTAGAGTTTTGGCAGGTCGATAATATTAGTCAGATCATCTAAAGCTGTTTCGATTTCGAATGGCAGGTTTGGGTCTGTAAGATCGTCAGGTTTTAGTTCTTCTCTGTAGTGTTTATCAATCCAGATTTTTAGCTGGGAATAGAGGCTGAAGTCTAGCAGTACAGCAGGATTCAGAGCGCTTAACTCCGCGTCATTCATTGGTACTCGCAAGCGAAGGCAAGCAGGCCCTCCACCGTTGTTCATGCTTTGAGTTAGGTCGACATACTCAACGTCTGAGACCGGATTGTCGCCCTGTATTAACCACTCTATAGCGGCTAGCACTCGGCTAGATTGCAGGCAGTTTGTAGGCGCGAGTAGACGCATGTTTTGATCACCCTGGCTGATCAGCTGGCTATTAAACAGATAGCTGGATACCGCTTCGCTGACGGTTAATATTTTATCGCTGAATTCGGTAATAATTAGAGGTTGATCGGTACCAGGACTTAAATGCCGCCATTGTTCTCTAAGCGCTCTCAGAAGTTGTTCTTGATCAACCAGGGCCTGCTGATGCAGCATTAGAAAGTTTCGATGACCCACGCAAATAACATCATTGTGGAATACGCCTTGATCTATCGCCTCAGGATTTTGTTGTGCCAGTAGGCGGTTGCCAGAAGGTAACTGGTGCTGACGAGCTATAGCCTCACAAGCTTCGCGGGTCTGACGGGCAGGGTAAACCTGAGGTGCTAAGTTGCTGTTGTCCCGTCCGTATACGAATAAATTTATGCCGGGATGGCTATGGTTCGGACAGAGTCGGGTGTGGTTGGCCGCCCCTTCATCGGCAAAGTTGCTCTGGCTGGGAAGCGGCGGATGGTGGCAGAAGTAGGCCTGATCATTGAAGATCTGCTGTAGCATAGGAGCGGTATAGTTCGCTTCAATGGATCGGTGTAAAGAGGTCGTCAGGTTTGCTGGGGTAAAATGGATTCGGCCGTCTGTACTGTCTCTACTGGCGGTTATCGTGGCAGCATTGGCCGACCACATGGTTGATGCCGAGTAACAGGCGGCTAATAAGTGCGGAGCTGTTCGGTACGCTTGTCTGACAATATGATCGATAGAGCCTGAGAACCCGAGACTGCGCAGTGTTGCTATATCTGGTCGGGGAGCGGGAGGCAATACGCCCTGAGGTTGTCCGAGTTGAACCAGACGCCACATTTTTTCCAACCCCTGCAATGCTGCCAAGCGGGGAAAGGCGACCTCTCCTTTATGTTTGTCTGAGGCGATATTCCCCAAAGATAGTCCCGCGTAGTTATGGCTAGGGCCGATCAGTCCATCAAAATTAACTTCCTGATAGTGCATGGCAAGACTCCATCAAGTCGGCTTAGAGTTTTAGTCCGGGGCTGAGTGTTTCTGGCATTATTAGCGAGGCACTTTCTATGGAGGCAACTGGGTAACTACAGTAATCCGTTGCGTAATAGGCGGAGGGTCGGTGATTACCGCTAATGCCGCATCCCCCAAATGGAAGACCGCTGCTGGCACCGGTCAGTGGTCGATTCCAGTTTATGATTCCTGCAGAGATTTGGCGCTGAAAATGCTCATATTGTTCGCGATCATCGCTGAATATCCCAGCTGAGAGGCCAAATTCGGTATTGTTTGCATGGCTTATAGCGGCATCAAAGCTCTGATAGCGGGTGACCTGCAGCAAAGGGCCAAAGTGTTCAGTATCCGGAAGTTCTGAAATGGATGAAACATCCATAATAGCTGGAGACACAAGTGTTCCTGCACTATTGCGGATCTGGCCTTCAAGCAGCACTGAACCTCCGGCCTCTATCATCTGCTGTTGGGTCAGGAGGATAGAGTCTGCAGCTGTTTTGCTAATGAGGGTTCCCATAAAGGGTTGTGGCTCGGCGTTGTACTCTCCAATAAGAATCTGGCGACAGGAGGCTGTTAGCTGTTCAACAAATTGATCGCCCCAACTACTATCCGGAACGAGCAGGCGTCGGGCGCAGGTGCAGCGCTGCCCGGCACTGATAAAGGCAGAGATAATAGTATCGTGCAGTGCTGCTTTCAGGTTATCTACCGGGGTTATCAGCAGTGGATTATTACCGCCCATCTCCAGGGCTAGAATTTTCTCTGGGCGCCCACCAAATTGGCGGTGTAATAGTTGACCCGTGGTGGCACTGCCGGTGAAAAACAGGCCATCAATGTCAGGATCTGAGGCGAGGGCTTTACCGGTTTCACTGTTTCCCTGCACCAGATTCAGAACCCCATCAGGCAGTTCTGCTTTTTGCCAGAGGTGGAGCATGAGTTCGGCGCATCGGGGGGTTAGTTCACTGGGCTTGAAGACCACCGTATTTCCGGCCAGCAATGCTGGAATAATATGTCCATTAGGCAGGTGCATGGGGAAATTATAGGGGCCGAATATAGCGACGACACCGTGGGGTTTATGGCGTAAGACCAGATCGCCCATGGCGCTATGTTCGATTCGGGTACCGCAACGCTCCTGGTGGGCTCGGATAGAGATATCTGCTTTGGCTATCATCGCCGCTATCTCAGTACGGCTTTCCCAGAGGGGTTTGCCGGTTTCCTGACCTATAGTGTCTGCCAACAGCTCTGAATATTTAGTAATCAGTTCTGTGAAGCGTTTAACGTAATTCTGGCGCTGTTCGAAGGTCATCTCTTTCCAGCGGGTTGAGGCCTTTTTAGCAGCAGCGATGGCTTGTTCTACCTGAAATTCTGAAGCGCAGTAGCCCTCCCATATTCGCTGTTCTGACGCAGGATTAAGGGAGGTGAACTTTTTACCCGTGCCCTGAACCCAACGACCATTTATAAAGAGTGATGCTGTTGATTTCATCATTCAGCTCCTGTGCTTTAAAGGCACTACCCGCAGCCGGTCACCATCACTCACTTTCAGTCGATGGCAAAGTTCAGCTGGGAGGGTTATTTTTCCTTCAGAGGGCGCGATCTGAACCACGGTGCAGCGGAAGTCTTGCCGTTGAGTGTTACAGACTAGATATGCACAGCTGTGTTCCAGTACCGGCCCGGTATGTACAGACACAAAATGGCTTTTCCGTATCGCCCTGATATCTTTTATTTCGCAGGCCAGGGTTGGGCCGCCATCGAAGATATCGATATACTTCTCATATCGAAACCCCTCAGTTTCAAGGAGCTTCCTGGCCGGAACTGTATTTTGATGGACCTCACCGATCACCTGCTGAGCTGATTCAGGCAGCAGGTGGATATAGATTGAATGCTTTGGCATTAACTCAGCTATAAAGACCTTGTTGCCGCTGCCGGTCAGATAGTCGGCTTCTGAGAACTCCATACTAAAGAAATGTTTCCCAAGGCCGTTCCAGAAAGGTGATCTGCCTTGGTTATCACTGACTCCCCGCATTTCAGCGATGACTTTATCGGGAAAACGTTCTCTGAATTGAGCCATAAAGAGAAAACGGCAGCGAGAAAGCAAGGCGCCGTTGTTATCCCGCCGGTATTCCGGATCCAGATAGAGAGTGCACACCTCAGCGTAACCGGTGAAATCGTTGCAGAGATAGAGGGTTTGGAAGCTGTTATGTACGCCCAGTTCGCGGGAGGCATGTACAACCGTGCCCAAGCGATAGTGATAGAAGGGTTCACGTAGACCCACTGCAGATTCAATACCACAGATGCCGATTAATCTTCTACTACAACTCTCTTCCAGAGCAAACAGGTAACTGTCTCCACGGGGATCGGGTGATGCTTGGCTAAAGGCTGTTTCTGAGGCTGAGATCTTTGCTTCTAGCAATGTACGGTTGCTGGGTAGGGAGGTAAATCCAGGTCCGCTCTGGTGTGCTATTTCACAGAGCCGATCCAGATCGGACAGCTTGATTGGGCGAATGATATTGAGGTCGTTCATCCGTCAACTCCTTTGCCTATCAGTACTTTGAAAAATCTTATCGGCTGACTCAGCTACAAACCCATGAAACAGAGCTCCATCCGCCTGTGGATAACGATAGGCAAATTCATAGTAGCAACCGGGTATTCTCTGGATACCCTCTTCAAACTCAACGGATATAAGGTTTGCCCGGGTGGACGATTGCGCCAGTAACTCAGAGGGGCCGCCTTTGATTAGTCCGCCGCTGTCGTTCAGTTCGAACCCTTGTGCCAATAGAAATTGATTAACCGCACTGAGGTTGGGATGGGATTTCAGACCATTGATAAGCAGCGTAAAGTGATTTGGCTGAAACCCCATCGCATAGACCCAGGCGGCGTAGTCGCTTTCCACTTCCAGTTGTTGATAAGTCTGGTAGCTGATTGGCCAGTGACGGCCGGAGTAACTGAATCCAGACTGCCGTGACTCTGAGCTATCAATGTGAGCGGTAAACTGGCGGACGATCTCTTGTAGCGAAGGAGAAAATTGCCCGGTGAGTAGTTGGGAGATAAAGAGCTTAGGTTGGGCTGGATCAGGATGTAGAAAGTGCTGCGCAAAGAGTTTCTTGTGCGGGAAGTGATACTCACCGGCAGCAACATAACCCCTTTTGATAAAAGGATCTGCAATCCGATGAATATCAATCTGTGGAAGATCAAAGGTGCGCAGAGCGATATGATCATTGATCAGCTGAGGGTTACGTTCGGCAAAGAGTTGATGAATCTTCTGGGCATCAGGATTTAGCTGTAGATAATTCTGCCACATCATCTTTAGCGTCTGATTCAATGATTCAGGTTTCATCGGACTGCTCCTGTGCTGTTGCCCTTGGTGCTTGCTTTCGATGCCTGATCCAGCGATCCGGTTGTTTGGCCAGTTGCAGTAGAATCAGCGTGCTGAGTTGGGCTCGATGAACCAGACTTTCAATTTCAATAAATTCCTGGCTGCTGTGAATCTTTCCTCCCAGGACGCCTAGAGTGTCAACATTAGGTAACCCAGCCGCAGTGAGATTGTTGCCATCGCAGCAGCCTCCGGTTGCTTCCCATACTAGCGGAGTGCCCAGCTGTTTTGAGCAATCACTCACCAACTGAAAAAGAGACAGGTGTGCCTCATCCAAAGATTTAGGTGGGCGGCCAAAATCGCCGTGCAGGCTAAGGCTGATATCTTTTTTGAGATTGATCTGTTGCTGTATTCTTTGTAACTGCAGCTTGCACCACTGCTCATCGTCGCTGATCCGGGTGCGGATATTAAAGCGGCATCTAGCCTGATCGGGGACCTGATTAGTGGTAACACCACCATTCACTATGCCGACATTAAGAGTGACGCCTTCACGCTGACCATTGAGTTTGTCTACCTCGGTGATGAATTCAGCTAGAGCGCAGATCGCATTGCGGCCCAGATGATGCTCCCGACCGGCATGGGCGGCGACTCCTTTGACGACGACTGTGAAATTGCCACTGCCTTTGCGCTCTCCGGCAAGCTGGCCATTGGGTAAAGCCGGTTCATAGATCATTCCCAGATCATGATGTGCTGCTTGTTGAGCAATAATGGAGGCAGAGCCGGGTGAGCCGATCTCTTCGTCGGGATTTAACAGGACGGTCCAACCTAAATGCTTTGTCAGAGAGGATCGCTCAAATGTTGAGAGGGCTTCTAACATAACCAGAAGTCCGCCTTTCATATCACTGACCCCCGGGCCTCCCAACGTTCGGTTATCCAGCCAATCGCACTGTTGAAAATCGGAATCAGGTGGGAAGACGGTATCCAGATGGCCTGTGAGTAATATTTGCAGCGGGGCTTCCGGACGTTTACTCAATAAGTGAAGATTGCCGAGTGGCTGTTTAGTCTCATTGCCGTTGGTGCCGTACATAATATAGGGAGGCAGTTGAATCTGTTTATGTGTGCAATTAAGCCTTTCTTGAAAGGCCTTTGCTAAAATTGCTCCAATGTTATCAACCCCTGCTTTGTTTAGGGTCCCGGAGTTGATCAGAGCCAGTTCAATCAGCGACTCGGTTAGGCTGGTTTGTCGCTCGATTATTGAGTTCAGCAGGGCGTTCATAGAGAAACCACCGGTCAGTAACCTAATTTCAGGGCCAGCATCGCCTGAGCTAAGTGTTGTAGACCTTTATTCATATCAGGGTAGGGAATAATTAGCGAAGGGGCGAGGCGTAATACATTTGGGCCAGCGATAAGCACCATTACCCCCTGTTCTTCTGCCAGCTTTTGCAGTTCTCGAGCTTTACCCTGCCAGGATATTTTTAGTTCACAACCGATAAGTAGTCCTTCAACTCGAATATCGCGGAACAAACCTATTTTTTGATTTAGTTGCGTCAAACCGCTGAGAAACATTCGCTGACGCTGCTTTACACCGGCAAACAGGGTTGGATCATTAATGAGTTCGAGAGCTTTAGAGGCAACGGCGCAAGCCAGCGGATTGCCGCCGTAAGTACTGCCATGGGTACCAACGGTAAAGCTTTCAGCTATCACCTTAGTTGTTAGCGTAGCGCCTATAGGAAAACCACATCCCAGTGCTTTAGCAGACGTCAGGATATCCGGAATAACCTCATAATTCTGGTAAGCGAACAGGCTGCCTGAACGGCCCATGCCTGTTTGAATCTCATCGAAAATAAGCAGGGCGTTATGTTTAGTGCAGAGTGCTCGTACCCCTTCCAGAAAAAGCGGTTCAGCAGCAATAATACCGCCCTCTCCTTGAATAGGTTCGATAATCACCGCACAGGTATGGTCGGATATTTTATATTCCAGAGCGGCAAGGTCATTAAAGGGCAGGTGTGTTATATCACCGGGCAGAGGTTCGTACCCTTCGCAGTACTTAGGCTGGCCTCCGGTTGTCACGGTAAACAGTGTGCGCCCGTGGAAACTGTTATCGAAGGCGATTATCTCGGTTTTATCAGTTCCGAAGTGGTCTTTTGCATATTTACGGGCAAGCTTAAGGGCTGCTTCATTAGCTTCTGCACCAGAATTTGAAAAATAAACTTGTTCAGCGAAGGTTGCCTTCGTCAACTGACTAGCAAGCTGAATAGCGGGTTCGTTGGTCCATGCATTGCTCAGGTGCCAGAGCTGCTGGCTTTGTTCCTGAAGCGTTTTGACCAGCTCCGGATGACAGTGCCCCAGAGCATTAACTGCGATACCCCCAGCGAAGTCGATATATTCCTTTCCTGCTTGATCCCAAAGCCGGGAACCTGAACCGCGTACAGGGATTACCTGG